>NZ_JBRJHG010000024.1:0-48375 GCF_053628895.1 Marinobacter sp. MBR-105
TAGCGGCTGTTGGTGCTTGGTGAACGGTGTAAGGTCCTGAAACTATAGCACTTTCAGCCGCTTTCTTTTATCCCGTCATGAGAAATCCGGGCTAGCGCATTTATTGGGTTTCTCATGAACTTACTCGCCCGCTGGAGGCCTTTTCCCGCTGTCTGCTAAACAAAAGCGGACATTCAGATTTGGTTCTCAGTGCCTTTTGCGAGCCTTGCTGACTTGGGGAGATCACGGACAGTTGTCGCAAGACTTCGTCGACTGAATTCTACAGGGCTTACAAGCATCTGAAATTTATGAAACAGTGCTACAGGGTAATCTTGGATAAACGAACCTTGAAATTGCGCCAAAAACGACATTCTACGAATATCTCGATGCAAAAGCTGTCAGAGATCCACTCGTAGATCTCTGATAATTAAATGTAAAGTGGCGCTTTATGCTTTTCCCGTTGAGGGATATACGCATGCGGGATATATGTCATTGACCGTTGAATAAGCTGTTAGTTTCTGGGGAATTTCTGAAGTATGGTTCAATCTCAGTACTGGAAGGAAATTTATCAACTGAAGGTTCATATTGCCTTCATAGAGCTCTTGCTGGAGCGTTCTGAGAGAATTGACCGCGGATTAAAGATGTTTCTCGCTATTGCCTCAAGCTCAAGCATAGGTGCTTGGGTGATATGGAAACAGTTTTCTTGGGTGTGGGCTGCAATTATTGCCTGTTCGCAAGTGGTAAGCGCAATTACACAGTACCTTCCTTACAGGCATAGAATTAAGGCTTATTCCTCTCTGCTCAATGAGTTAGAAGAAACAATGATACAAGCAGAGTTCAAATGGCATGCTATAGCTGATGGTCAGATGACAGAAGCTGATATTAATAAATCGAGATTTTCGGTTCGAGCTAATAAGCAGAAAGCGTTGAAGAAGCACATTCACACAACTATACCCGTAAATGAAAGTCTGCAACGAAAAGCTGAAAAATCAGCGATAGCTTATTTCGATACATTTTACAATTAATAGGACTATTTATGAGCGACAACGACAGAAAAGGTGGCAGTAAAGGGTCAGGTGATCGGGTACGAATTAACGAAGAAAGGGGACTTCAGCCACCCAAGGATGTTCCTGAGATGCCCAAGGTCAAACCTCCGAAGAGCGAAAAATGAAGCTAACCAGGCCAGCTACAGCGACGGTTTTTACATTGCGGCTTCGCCTCGATTTCAAAACCGCGCGTGCTGAGCGGCGTTACGAATAAAACTAAGGGAGCAATATGGGACTGCGACGCTTGATTAAAGTCAAAATGGGGTTCAAATCGGGCAGATTAAACGTTGCTAGAATTCTGCAGGCCAATGATAGCGAGATGACATTGGCAAATGGCATGTCGATTAAAATCCTAGATGACTGGCGCAAACATCTTAGCTTCTGGACCAATGATGAGACCGGGGAGTTGTACTACGACAAACAGAAGTTCTGCGGGACTGAAGCCTACACGATTCTAAACCATGGTCGGTTCACGGGAATAATCGTTCGCGTGAGTCCAAGCGGAGATATATCTGCAAACCATGTCCTTGGTGTAAATCCACCGATGGGGTGGTCTGGTGGAAGCTATCGTGATTATTGCCAAGAGATCATGGCCAGCGACTTTGGTGCCTGGTCTGAATTGGCTATGACTTTGTAGGTTGCGCAGCGAAAGGCTGCTTCTGCACTGTCTCGTAACAAGGTGGTCAACGGGACGCTGGACTTCCCCCCATTGCCACCGACGTAATACCAGTATTTTGCCCACCATTTTATGAGATCAAAGGAAACTAAATGAGCTTACATTTGAGTGACCTTGATGAACTTTCCCAGAGGGTGCTGAATAGGCACTCCAAAGAGTACTTTAAGGAAGCAGTCGTATCATATAGAGCGGGCGCATATCGGTCCGCCTTGATTGCCACTTGGATTTCAGTTTGCATCGATATTATCGAGAAGATTAGAGAGTTGAGTGTAAGTGGTGAGGGTGCTGCCAAAGTCATAGAGGGAAAGCTAGATGCAATTGACCCGAAGGATCCTGGCGCAATGCTCAACTTTGAGCGCCAGATTTTGGATTTTGCATGTGACGAGCTGGAACTGATTTCAGTTATAGAAAAGTCACATCTTGAAAAGCTTAAAGATGATCGGAATATCTGCGCTCACCCTAATTTTTCTCAGGATGGAAATCAGTTCTCACCGCCTGCGGAGCTAGCTCTCGCTTATATGGTTCAAGCGGCAAACTATTTGCTCACACAAACACCGGTAAAGGGTAAGGTGGTAGTAAATAGGTTATTTGAATTAATTAATGAAAACTCTTTTCCTGAATCTGACGAAAAAGCCTTTGCTGTTCTCTCCTCTAACAATTATCTGGGGCGAGCTAGAGCAAGTAGTGTCCGAAATTTGATCATAATTTTATTAAAGCGCCTATTCCGCGATGATGAGGGCTTAAATCCGGATCTCCTAGACCGAATATCCGCGGCTTTGGGTGCGATAAATCGTATTAATTCGGCTGTATATTCTGAAGTAATACGGAGCAAGCTTGACTCTTTGCTTGGTCAAGCCAGTGACAAGCAGCTGAAGAGGTTTTTCCCATTTCTTTCTAAGCGCCCAGAGGCGTGGGTAAATATTGATGAGGGAATAAAGGTGCGGATCGAGGGTCTACTTCGCAACATGGAAGTTGAGGAGTTGATCAACTACCGCCTCGCCGAAGTCTCAACTGCAAGCGAGCGCCTTAATGCTGTGTTTCAAGAAGTGCTGAACGGTTTAGAAGTGAACGACCAAGAAAAGATTGTAGCAGCCAAAGCTTTTCCCGTAACCAAAGATCGAGCCATCGAAATATTTATAGACTCCAAAAGTTTCGCGTCCGCGGAGCACAGGGGAGTAAACGTACTGCTTCCGCATGCTAAATATTTGTCTACCCCAGATTTGGAAAGAATTTTTGAAGGTGCTCTTGAGAACCGGAACTGGAATATCAACCAAATCCTCAATGCTGGAAGCATCGGAGATTTTTTTGCCCAGCTGTACTCTGCAACGAAAATAATATCTTATGATAAGCCGAATCTTTGGAAAGGTTTTTGGGAGAAAATCCTAGAAAAGGGCTTTGAGTACGAGAGCTTGAAGAAAGAACTAGAGAAGGATGGATTAATTCCAGAGAGAGCAGTCGAGGAAGAGGATGACGAAATTCCCTTTTAACCGGTGTTTAGTATAAAAATCGTCTGCATTGCGACCGGTTCTTCGCTGCCTCACAGCTTTAAACCGACGCATGTGCCGGGCGTTAACAATTTGGATCAAGTTCCTTGAGAAATGATGTGAATATGATTAGGAATGGATATTTCCTGTTCGATTCTGACGCAGAGGAGACTACGCTTGAGGTCGCCAAAAGAGTTGGGCGCCCGATAAAAACTCCTACTATGCCTTTGATTCAAACGCTGACACCAAGAATCAAAGAAAATGAATACCCTAATACATACAGCGGTAATTTCGGTCTGAATGAGTTTCCGTTACATACGGACCTGGCCCATTGGTATATCCCTCCGAGGTATTTTCTCCTTCGGTGCGTGAAACCAACAAGTGAAGTGGTTACAAAGATCCTTGACCATCAGAAATTGTTGCAAGGGGAGTCTGAGGAAGGGGTAAGCCGATCCCACTTTATGCCGAGGAAAAGATTAGATAGATCGGCCAATGTCCTAAAAATTCTCAATGGAGAGCTGTTTAGATGGGATTCAGTTTTTTTGAAGCCGGCCAATAGATCGGCTGAGGCATTAAAACAACGAATCGAAGGACGGATAAGTGCTAGTTCTCCAGAGTCAATTCTCCTTGATAGGCATGGGCAATGTTTACTTATTGATAATTGGAGAATGCTTCATGGTAGGAGCGCCGTCGGAAGAAATTCGATGAACCGAATAGTTGAGCGAGTTTATTTAGAGGAGTTGAACCTTGACAGCACAAAGAACGGCCCATGAATGGTCCAAGGATGCACTGTTTTCGAAGGCGCAGCGCTACGCAGACATCATGGCAGATAAAAATCACTCTGATTGGGAGTTTGGATTTTGGTCAGCCCTAACACTTGAAGTGCTGGTTCGAGCATCTATCGCGAATATTTCTCCAGCACTGTTAGCTGATGGGAAAGATTGGAATAATGTCTTATATGCGGTGGGAGTCGAACCTAACCAACAAAAGTTCACTCCGAAATCTTCTGATATTTCTGATTTGCTTAAGCGTGCGGAGAGTCTTTTCTCAAGTTTTACTAGAGAAATGCTTAATTTCAGTGTCGCACACATAAATAAGAGAAATAGCGAACTACATTCTGGCGCGCTTCCATTTGATGGCGCGGGGTCTGCATCGTGGTTGCCTATGTTCTATTCTGTTTGCAAAGTGTTGGTTGAAGAAATTGGCGAGTCACTGGAATCTCTCGTTGGAGAAGACATTGCGGAAGAAGCAGAGGAACATATCCAGGCACTTGAGGACGAAAGTGCGAAATCCGTAAAAGGTACCATAAATGCCCATCAAACGATCTGGGAAGAAAAACCAGAAGAAGAACGAGAAAAGCTATCTAAACAGGCGGAGCTGCTGTCAACTCGACATCATGGGCATAGAGTAGCCTGTCCAGCTTGTGGAAGTACTGCGCTTGTGCAGGGTAGGTCGACTGGCGCGCCTAAAACCACGGTTGATGAGGATGGGATCATTGAGAAACAAACAATGCTTCCCTCATCTTTCGAGTGTGTTGCCTGCGGCTTAAAAATAGCAGGCTATTCAAAGTTAGTTGCATGCGGACTTGGAAATACCTATATATCCACGAGCCACTATGATGCGGTTGAATACTTCGATATAGATATAGAGTCCGAAGTGGATAGCATGATGTGGGAAGATAACAATGAACCTTTTTGAGGTGCTAACAGAAGGCCGTTGTCGGACACACCTTCGCTGAGCATAGTTGTGCCGCAAAGCCAAACGTTATTCCCAATCCTGAATGTTCGCTATGCGACCGAAGTGACTCTACCTAAGCAGTGAGAGGTTTAGTAAAAAGGGGAGCAGGTCAGTGGGGATGGCGAGCTATTCGGGTGACTCTGCGCAACGGCATATACACAACTAATACAACTCGTATCTGAATGCTACAGATGTGCATGTCAAAGTTAGAGCTTACATCTCGCCATGGACACTCAAGGGCACCTCAGCATGATCAATAAATTCAAAAAAAACATTCATATTGCCAGCCTGGTAGCCGGGGATGTGGTTAAGAAAGGTCGTGAACAGGCATCTAAACACTACGATGCCGTTTCTTCGGAGGTGAAGGGGCGCCTGGAGGACCCAGAGAGTGTCACGGCTTGGTGTTCTTGGTGTGGCGACTTCTGCAACCATAGTCTGGTCGTTGCGCGATCTGTTGGACGCTCGAACTATTCCTGCGACAGCTGCATGTTCCCAACAGTGATCTGTCGTTACTGTGACAACATGGCCAAGGGCTCAAGCGTTGATGTGAAAACCAGTCTCATGGAAGGCGGGTCCGGCGGGAGCAAGGTCTCGACGTTCTTCAAGGATAACTGGGCGAATGAGTTGTGCTCTGAGCACGATGGCACGATGCCGGACTTCTCGAAAGCAGGTATGAAGATCGCCGACCTGTCCGGGTTCGCGGATCTGATGAAGCCCAAGCAGAGGAATTACTACGGGATTGCGAAAAAAACGGCTGCCATTGCTGGCGGAGCAGCTGCCATTGGCACCGGTGCTTTTGTGGCGGCACCAGGCATCGCAGCCGCGCTCGGAACGGCCGGCGTCCTGGGCGCAGCGGGCACGGGAACAGCAATATCATCCCTTTCTGGCGCAGCGCTCACCAGTGCAGCCGTGGCGAAACTCGGTGTAGGTGGGTTGGCGATCGTCACCGCTGCCGGCGCTGGCTTGGGTGGCAGGTCCGGTATGGGCATAGCGAATGCCTACCTGAAGGACATCCCGGACTTCAATTTTGTGCAAGTGCAGAAAGACACTGCTGGCTCGAACCACAACGTCATCGTCATCAATGGCCTTCTCTCCGAGCAGGATGCAAAGCGGATTTCCGAGGAGAAATGGGACGAGGTAACGGAAGACTGGGTGACTGGTCTCAGTGACGTTCATGGCGATGAAGCCATTTGGCACCTGAACTGGGAAGCGAAGAATCTCGTTAAATTCGGCCGATGGATCACATCAGCCAGAACGGGTGTGGCTGCCAAGGGTATTGCCGGTGCTGTTGCTGTTGGCTCCAAGCAGCTCGCCAAGAAAGCCAACGCCATTGGCTTGACACTCACGGCCACGGAGTACCTTAGCAACCCCTGGCACTCGGCCATGCTTAATGCGGAAAAAACCGGTGCATTGCTGGCAGAGGCCATCAGTCGCACAGAAGGGCAAACCTTCACGTTAATGGGGCATTCGTTGGGCGCGAGGGTCATATTTTTTGCTTTGATGGCGCTGGCAACCAAGGAGCAGAAATACATCAAGGATGTTGTCTTGATGGGTGGTGCCGTGGGGCGGGATGATCTTCAGTCTTGGCTTTCAGCTGAGTCTGCCATCACCGGCACACTCTACAACTGCCATTCCGCTAACGACGGCACCCTCAAATTTCTTTACCAGACCGCGAACCTCGGCCTGTCAAAGCCTGCCGGCCTTGGGCCTGCGGTACCGATTGCCTTTAATGTTGACTGCACCGACTTCATCAGTGGTCATACGGTCTGGAAAGACAACTTGGCAAAGGTGTTTGCGCGGATCGAAGAACTCGCTCAGAAGGAGTGACGGCGTGGCAACAAGAGCTTGCTGTGAAAGGCCCCCGCGCGTTGCGTCTGGGCCTCAAACCTAACAAATCTCTGCATCTAGCCTCAAAGGGGGCTCGGGGTGCGTAGTTGCCCCCCTAAACCGGATACCGCATACGTCATAGAGTCTACGAGGTTTGCGAGCCTGAAGATGGACCGAAGCCGGCTGAACAGGTTTATCCAGGCATTGATCGCCGGCAGCTCTTTGACGTCCAATTGGGCTAATATTTCACGCAATGTCTTTGATACTAGTTGAACAAGGACTGATCAATGGATAAAAACAAACACGAGGTTATAACGCTGAATTGTCCAGAGAATATGTCTGGCGGGATAATGGTGTGTGGTTATAATTTTGGTTTTTCTCGAGAAGATGAAGCGAATGAAATGACTGGCATTCAGAATGAGCGAGAAGAAAAGTCGTTCTTCTCGGATCCGTCAGTTAATGGTACCCGGTTCAAGAACAAATTAGTCACTCTAATTCAAAGTTGGGGCGTGCCACTTCAGACAGATCCGTGTCATGCATCTGGCTTTGAGCGGTCATTCTTCCAGACAAATTGGATTATGACCCAGACTCGTTCAATCACCGGCGCAGAAAAGATCGACATTGAAACGCTAGTCGAGAATTCTGAGAGCATCTTGAACTTGATTGAGCGTCGGGCCCCCCGAGTCATTCTCTTTGTGGGAAGCCAGCTCATCGAAGCTCTTAATGACATAAGGATTCGCGGTGATGTTGAGCGGATTTTGGGAGCTCGGCCGGGTAATGCTGTACATCACGTCTCGGATGTCCCTACGACCGGCCGGCAATTTAAAGTGCTTATCCAACAATTTCCGCATACAACAGTTGTTAGCATTCCCCATGTAACTGGTACCCAAGGCCTAAGAGATGACTACATGGAGGGCTTTGCTCCCTTGATGCGTGAAATCTTGCTCGAAGAAAGTGTGGTGGAACAGAAACTGGAGCTGTGTCCCGAAGGGGGGTGATTAATGTGCGGTCGGTACAACGTAACAGACTCACCCGAAGTTTTAACGCTGATGGAACAACTGGGACTGCCCGGTGTAACACCCAGACCCCAGCACAACGTGCCGCCGGGCGGAATTGGGGAGTTCGTTATTGAAGCAGCTGACGACCGGTATCTGTTGCCAGGCATTTGGTCGCTTCTGATCGAGCCAAACCCGAATGGTTATGGCTTCCGGCCCAACCCGAAGTTTCACACTTTCAATGCCCGTAGTGATCGCTTAACCAGCGGCCCACTCTGGAAGAAGGTGTATCCCACCAAGCGGTGCATCGTACCGGTCAGCGCCTTTCATGAATGGAAGGACAAGCAGGTCTACAACATTCACCCACAGAATGAAGCCACCGCACTGGCGGGGTTATGGCAAGCCTGGCACTTCGGGGAGGAGCAGGTGAATTCCTTCACCGTCATCACACTGCCGCCGCACCCGAGGTTCAGCCACATCCACCCGAAAAGCATTCCGCTGATGCTTCGGCCGGAGGAGTTTGATTTGTGGCTGGATCCTGAGTTTCACGCGACGGATGCGTTTCAAGGGCTGATGAGAACCCATATCTCCGCCCCGCTGGTGTGTGAGCCGGTGCGGAGTACCAAACTGTTGGAGCCTACGGGGGATGCAGAACTCATTCCCGCCGATGCATAAGTGGTTTGATCCGCAATTGTTGGCTACAGTAACGCGACATAACCAGTCGCATGAAAGTACCAGCACGACAAGGATCCCGCTATGTCCAACACCGCCGTTCGTTACCTCACCATGCTCCGGATGGTGCCTAGGCACCCAAAATCCATCACCACCACCGAATTGGCGGGCAGGCTCGAAGAGCAGGGTTTCTCGGTGACCATGCGTTCTATCCAGCGGGATCTGGAAAAGCTGAGTGCCGACTTCCCACTACTGGTTGATGAGGAGTCACGGCCTTACCGTTGGTCGTTCGACCGGAACGCCACTATGGATATTATCCCGGCCCTGGACCTGCCGGCAGCCCTGACCTTCGAACTGGCGAAGGCCTACCTCTCACCCATGCTGCCGCCAAGGGCGCTATCCCACTTGAAGCCTCACTTCGATGAAGCCCATCGCACACTGCTGCGTGAAAAGAATCCCCTCGGCCAGTGGCCGGACCGGGTACGGGTGATCAATCGCGGTTTGGGAGGTGAGCGCCCGGCGATTGATGCGGACGTGCTCGAAACCGTGACCGAAGCCTTGCTGAGGGAATACAAATGCAGGCTGGTTTACCAGGCCCGCAGCTGGAAAGCGCCGGAAGAGATCGTTGTGCATCCATTCGGTCTGATCTTCCGGGACCCGAACGTCTACTTGATAGGCACAATCGAGGGCAGGGAAGGTATTCGGCAGTTGGTGCTGCATCGGGCGACGTCGGGTGAATTAGTGGAAGAGCAACCAGACCGGCCAGAGGACTTCGACCTCGATCTCTACATACGCTCCGGCGCCATGGGCATTCTGCACTCTGACTCGCCGGTCTATCTCAAGCTCCGCTGCGACAAACCGGCTCTGAACCACTTGATTGAGTCGCCGCTGGGTTTTGACCAGATAAACCGCGAGATTGATGACTCCACCTTCGAGATCGCCGTCACCGTGGGCGATACCCAGGATCTGCGCTGGTGGCTGACCGCACAGGCGGTGCACTGCGATATTCTGGAACCGGTCTGGTTGCGGGAGGAGATTGAAACCACCCTCACTCGAGGCTTGGATCGAACACGGCAGGCCAAGGCTCTGTAGCCCGCCGGGCTCAGTTGTCTTGTGGTAAAGCCCATCAGATATGGGGTGGTTCATACATTTAGCCACAGAGCGACGTTATCTGTCGTAATAAGGGCTTACAGTTGCCTCGGTTTGGGGCAATCCGACCAATTAGCTATTCAATTGGCTAAATCGTTGGGAGTTCAAAGTGTTCTATTCGATTTTCGAAAAAATTGAACGGGGTATTGTCCATGGATGAGGCTAGCTTGGTTGGCTATTTAGTCATTTTCATGATGTCTATGAGCGCGATGATCAGCGGAATGACTGGTTTGTACAGTACATCTAAAAAGGCGATGTTTCTCTATATCCTATTTTTTTTAGTGTTCTGGCTCGTAGTGTTCTGGGCATATTCGAAGTATGTAGGATTTCCAGAATTTATGGGTTAGATGATCTGGGTTTTGGGATAAGGAAAACTCAATGGCGGTGGAAAAGGCTGAACGTCAGCCGTCCCAAGGCTTAATAGCCCCAAAAATCCCGGTTTTGGTCATATCGCGGCGCAGTTCAAACGCGGCCAGGGCCTCAACCGGGTCGACCTGCCCCAGGTTGCCGAAATGAATCGCGCCCCAGGCTTCGCGCTTAACCTTCACGCTGTACAGGTACTTGTCTTCCACACGGCCGGTGGCCGCATTGGTAACCTGCGTAAAGCCCGAAAGCACCACCGTTTCTACTGAAGGCGCGCAGGCAAACCCTTCGCCAATCAGGCGAAACCCCATGCCATGCACATGGGCCATGTAGAGCTTTCTGAGAGCGGTATCGGAAAGCTCTTTGACGGACACTCCAATACCCCGCTGATACAGGCGCAATTCTGTCTTCGGGAAATCCTCGATCTCGGGCAGATCCACGTCCAGCATCAGGACGTTACCATCGGCGCTCAGCTCGAAGGACAGGCTGGTTTCCTGTGGCCAGTCGATATCCATCAAATGGTCATCCAGCACCAATTCCATGGCCGCCACACTGGCCTGTAGAGCTCGTTGATACAACGCAGCCCGCTGGCCTTCCTTACGCAGATGATTCTCTCGCTCTGATTGCCATTGCAGCTGCTGCCGTTGGTACTCGGATACCCGCCGTTCATTGCTGTTCAAAATAGCGTTGCGCCGGGCCGGGCAGAGCCAGGCTTTCCAGTCCAGTTTTCTGGGTTCCGGGCGCACCGGTTCTGGTTGGTCGAAGGGCTCTGGCACCAGTTGGGGAAACTGGTCCGGCGCTGGAGTGCCCAGATGAATGGTACCGATTTGTTCCATCATCCGGTTATGGGCATCCACCTGTTCCGCCAGGTTTTCCTTCAATGCCTCGTTGGCATAGGCTTTGGCCACTGCCATGGCTTCGTTACCGAGGTCAGCACCATTGGCATCCAGAAGGGTGATCTCGCCGGTCACGGTGTTCAGTTGCACTTGCGCGATGCGTTCTGCAACAGGCGGAAGGGCGATGTTCTGGCCAGACGTTGTGGGAGCCTTGGCTGAACGCCGTCCAGGCTTTCCCTCTTTCAGGAGCTTTTCACGGTACGACAAACCCGACCCCGGGAGTCCCACGTTCCCGTATAGCCCCTGTCGTCCCATCGTGACAGTGGCGCCGCGCATCCCCGCGGAGACACTCACGCCACGCTTGCCAAGGTTCAGGCGAACGCCTGGGAAAATCTTAACGGTTCTACGAAAACGAAAAGCCATAGACTCCAACCGGTCGGGTTACTTGGTGCGCATCCTATCATTAATTAGCAATAGTTTAGGGGTTTGGTGCGACTCATCTTGTCGCAGGATACAGGTAACTTTATCCGACTCGTAGGTGTAAATCAGTACGCAGATCTCAGGAACACAAGTTCGGGAGCTAGCCGCGGATAGCCTCGTTCATTAACAAAGAAAGGGGAGTGACAATGAGTGAAGAATATCCGTTCTGGCACGCTGGCTCGGCATATCGAATCACGTTAAGTCAGGGGCCAGATGGCTGCTCCCTTGGGCTTGATCGTCATGCAATAGCAAGGTTGTGCCCAAAGCTGGAAGCACTGATGACACAGGAGGTCACAATTACCGCCTCGGCTGATTGGCCTGCCCTGATCGTCTATCCAAAAGATGTGTGGGACGATCTCGCGCCCCAACTCCGGAGGCTCCCTTCCATGAACAGAGGCGCTAGAGAGATCCAACGCAAGATGCTTGGAATGGCAATTTGCTTCGATCGATCCGAGCCGCTGAGGATCTCAGAGGAACAGCGAGGTCATGCTGATCTCGGGCAGGAGGTAGTGGTTATTGTGTTTGATTCTGGCTGGGCTGAGATTTGGAAGTGTGAGTAGATCAATCATCCTGCAAGCACAATCAGCCATAATCCTGAGCTCAGTGAATGGCTGAAAATAGTGGCTCGACAAACCAGAGTCTTGTGGGAGAACATTGAAACAAAAAAATACAATATTGTTTTGGTAAGGTGGTGGGATTTTGTACTAACTTCTTGATATAAAATTCAAAGGTAGGTGTTAATATGGCATTCAGAAAACCGATTACCACATTGGGCGGTCTCATTTGGTGGAAGAATATTCGCCAGGATTCAAATTTTATCCTGCAAGAGCATAAAGTTGGCCTTCCAGCATGGCCTTACAAATACCGGATAACGCTGCGCGAGAATAGAATGGAAGTAGCCAATTCTAATGATGTCGAAGAGATAATGCATGATTGGGATTATCTTCAAGAAAATGTAATTCCTCAGTTAGATAAAAAGATCGATGTGGCTGAGGCTCTAGAAAAAGTTGATTGGTCATCCATTATAAGTTCGATCGCAAAGAAATTATGAAGGATGAGCTAGTTGTCCTTGTTCATGGATTCTTCAAGAATAGATCTGACATGAAGTTTCTTGAAGATGGTATCCGGGATCTTGGGTACGATACTTTGACTGTTGACCTACCGACAACGTTCGGTAGCTTGGATGATTGTGTCAAATCAATGCATGTCCAAGTTAACCAGATCACAAATCGGCGCAACGTCCATTTCGTAGCACATAGCATGGGAGGCTTGATAACTCGCTCCTATCTGAATAAATACGGCAGTAATAATGTTAGGCGATGTGTTTTTGTTGCGACTCCTAACTATGGCTCGGAGTTAGCTATGATTGCTGATTATATTCCATTCTATTCGAATATCTTTAAGCCAATAAAAGCGTTAATGCCGAAAGAACCAGAAATTGGTCAGGTCAATGCACAGATTATGGAACTTGGAGTAGTTGCAGGCAATGTGACGAAGGGGCCATTTGGGCGGGTGTTTCTTAAACCTCCTAATGATGGTCATGTGACGGTAGAGTCAGCTATTTCCCTTGATGCTAAAGATTCAATTGTTCTTCCTTATAGCCATAAAAAAATACACCACGCGGAGGAAACGTTAGAGCAAATCATTTTTTTTATTGAAAATGGGCATTTTCGACAAGATGTATCGGCAACACCTTCGGCCTGATCATCGCTATCAATTCGAGCACCATTAGGAGGCTGCCGTTGAAATCTACGGTAATCTGTTGCACGGAGGAGAATATCGCGTATGCGAGGAAAATTATTACCGCATCCAATGTTGGTATCTCCCGATCACTAAGAATGTTTTTTTATTTTTTACCAAGACCTTGTGGCGTTAGGAAATTCCTGGAGTCTGAGGAGCTTAAAGTCGTATAGATCAAAGCCGCTATTCTCTCGAAAGCGGTACACACTTTCGGTCATATCAAGAAGGTATATCTCTGCATTGAAGTGAGTTATCCCGGACTTCATAAGTAGACTAATCGCCCTTTCTTTACTGTTGTGCCTAGCAAAGATGTTATCGGTCACAACTATCAGCTACCGTAAAAATATTATGCCGGCACACACATCTAAAATGATAGAGAACTAGTGTAAAAAAGGGTGAAAGTGTGAGTTTTCCGATTATTGTCGGATCAAACGGATGCTGGTCGTAATAATAATTGTGGCAGCGAACTCTAGAGCTTGCTCATACAGTAATGAGGATACGCTCACCGACCATCAGCGCGGGTCCAGGCGACACAGAAAGACGCACTAACAGCATAAAATCCTCTCAAAAGGATCAGGAGACCACCTTATGCTGTTGTGGAAAGAGCTCATCAACGAAGCCCAGGATCTGGAGCCAAGCACCGCCGGTTCCAAAGACGACCTGAAGCTTCTGCAGATTTACCTCTGCCGCCTGTACCTTACCCCCGGATACGAGAACACTCTGAGCCTGTTCAATGCCGAGGAGTCGATGGCGTTTCTGGGTATTGATGTACCGGAAGACGGTGATATGCATCCGGGCAGCCGCGCTCACCTCAAGGCCATCCGTAAGCGCGAAAAATCACTGACTGCGTCATTGAAGGGCAAGCCTCAACTCTCGTTCGAGCCGTTGCTGACCAGTTTGGTTAAGCTCCTGAAGCCAAACCTGGTGGAGATCAAGGTACTGATTTACGCCTTGCTGCTGCTCAAGCACCCACAGTCCAAACAAGTGCTTCGGGAACTGGAGATTAACGAGCTCAACAACTCGGTGAATGCACTGGCTAAAGCCATGCGAGAGTCATCCCGCATGCTTGCCCGGGCACTGGATGAAGATGCCATGCTCTGCCAGATTAGGCTGTTAGAGCCGCCTAATCGTGGCAGCGATATCTGGGATCTGGTTGAAGGTGGCCCGTTATTGAGCCAGTTGGTGCTGGCAGCTTCCGACGCACCTGATAGTCAAAGTGAGCAGGATATCGAACAGATGCTGTTCCGGCACATATGCCCGCCGGGACCGGAGGCTAAGCATCGGATTGGCGATTTCAAAGGTGTGCCAGAGCTCCAGCTAATGCTGGACTACTTGAACAACGCACTGAGCACCAAGGCCCTTGGCAAGAACATCCTGCTGCATGGCAAGCCGGGTACTGGCAAAACCCAGTTGGCCCGCGCTATGGCCGAAAAACTTTCCGCACCCTTGTATGAAGTGCCCACCAAAGATGCCCGCACCGGCGCTATGACCGGGCGCATCCGGTTGGATGCAGCCAAACTGGCGCAGATGTTCCTGGAAGACCGTCTGGGGGCAATTCTATTATTTGATGAAATGGAAGATGCGTTTCGGAAGTCGGATCAGTTGGCCAAAGGCTGGTTCAATCAATTGCTGGAAGAGAACCAGGCACCGGTGATCTGGATCAGCAATAACATTGCGGAGATGGACCCGGCGTTTCTGCGCCGGTTCGATTTCATTGTCGAAGTGCAAGGCTCCGGAACCGACCAACAAACCGAACGCCTGAAACGGAAGCTGCAGACTCTGCCGGTGTCTCCGGACTGGGCAGCAAACGCCGCTGGCCAGAGCTGGATGACGCCGGCATTGGCCAAGAACCTTGCAGAGGTCGCACGGTATTTACCGGCCAAACAGATCACCCGAAACCAGAACCGGCTGGAGTCGCTGATCGAGCAGCGCCTCGCCGCCATGGGTGAGAATCGCCCGGTACAGGTGCTGAGGAAAACACTCAAAGCAGACTTCCCGCAATTCCGGGCTGAATGGATCAACACACGGCCAACCCTACGAAATGTCGAACGGCTGGCGCGAGAAGAGGGTGCCGCAAGAATCTGCCTTTACGGCCCACCCGGAGCAGGCAAAACCGCCTATGCCCAGGAATTGGCCAAACGCCTGAACAAGCCATTCATACTTCAGTCCGGAAGCGACTTGCTGGGCATGTACGTGGGGCAAACTGAAAAGAACATCGCGGCCATGTTTGATAAGGCCGAGAAAACCGGTGCTGTGCTTCTATTAGACGAAGCAGACACCTTTCTCTACACCCGCAGCATGGCCCAACGCAGCTGGGAAGTGAGTGCTGTGAACGAATTCATGGTGCGTCTGGAACGATTCGACGGTGTGTTCCTGGCCACCACCAACCGCTTCGACAGCTTTGATAAAGCTATCCTCAGGCGTTTCCAGCTGAAAGTGGAATTCAGTTGCCTGAACGCTGAGCAGGTCAAAACCATCATAACGGCGTGTGTAGTGGACAAAGACAGGGCACAAGCCCTGACAAGCGATCAGCTCGGCCATTTAGATCACCTGACACCGGGCCTCATTCGCGCCGCTGTTCAGAGCCTCCGCTTGCGCGGATTCAAAGCGCGAACACAGAGGCTGCTTGATGCTTTGAAGGAGGAGCAGCGCCAGCAGACTGAGGGCGTTGTTAGCCAGCCGATGGGGTTTGTTCAATGAGAACGGGCAGCTTCGAAACAGCAGCAGGATTTCTGGAGAGGATTCACCACTATGGATCGCGATAGGAAACGAACTTCCAGTCCTCTCAAATTGCACAGTTCAGGTGGGTTCAAAGTCTACACCGCAGCCTCGAAGAATGTAGTTCTACCGGAAGGGACAACCGCTACAAATTCGGTCGGCCTTCTGTTCGATCGGGGAGTCCTTGCAAGCCTCGCCCCTGAGTTGGCCGAGGCAGTTGCAGGCGATCTCTATGCTACGGCATTCCCAGATAGGCGTTGTGTCTGCCTATATAGCCGGAATAGGTGGCTCGAGCTCCGCTCCATTCTTGCTCGCATCCCAAATGACACGTTCGAACAGAGGAAAATCCGACGAATTGCGCTCGGGTTTGAAGCAAAGATTTCGCTGTCAGAACCGTTCCTGATACCAATCATGCTCGCGAGCTATGGGCGGCTTACGGGTGATGACTTTCTGGTCGTGGAAGGGCCTGAGTATATGGAGCTGTGGGCCAGGGATTCAGGAAATTATTAGCTGATATCTAGACCCTACGTATACGTGATCGCAGGTAAGGGGTTCAACTATCAGGTTGTTGAAAGCCCGTGGTTGTTTGCCAACAATGATCTCCGATTCCCTGTAGCTTTCCGCCAAGTGGTGACTGGTGAAGGAGCATGCGACCGCCAAGTCTTTATCTGTTTTTCCAACTACTGCAATCCAGTGCTCGTTGGTTGGTCCATATTTTAGCGTCGGACGTTTTTTTCGACGTTTTAGGCAGACAATGAAAGCTTTCCGAGGTGAAAACGGCTCAGATAGCAGGGCTCGGTACCATGTTGGCGTATCAGCAGATATGGGCTCAATGCTGATCTGGCTCATCGAGCTTTGTGCTTCGCTTTTCAGCCAGTCAGAAAGCACAGAACCGTATTGGCCTAGCAAAGACCGTTTGATAGCAATATCTATCTCGTTATTGGGTAGCTCACGAAACGTACTTCCGGATGACGCAAATTCCTGCAGAGAAGGCGTTACGCTAATCAATCGAGACCAAAGTTCCTGTTGCTGACTGAGCTCGATTTTTTTGGGATAGACTGCGGAGAATGCGTTCAGCACAGCATACAGCAGGCAAAAGCCGTCAAGCTCGCCCTGCTGTAGTATGGTTCTTGACTCATTCACGTTTATTCCTCTCAGAGTTTTGCGAGCCTACTCAACGTTTGGAATGTAGCAGCGCCGCTAATGAAATACACCTTGAAGATAGTTGCAAACTTCAAATATCAATAAAAAACAATTACATAAAATGTAAAATATAGTAGGCCGCCCTTCATCTTTCCGGCTCGATCGATCATTATCGAGGTAACGCAATCGTAATATTTAAGAGACGACAACGGATGTCGGAGCCAACAACTGCCCTCCCGACAGCCAGTTCAACCAACACAGTCGGGACAGGGATATGCCACCACTCTTCGAGCCAAGATTCACAGCACTAATTCGTAATTAGTGCTGGACTGTTTCCTGGTGATTCCCATTGTTCTTACCGACTAGCTTAATCGCCAGTGTCAGCCTGGTGTGCCCAGTGAACTTGAATTAACCAATGCCACAGGCATTTTGTCAGCAATAGAAATAAGGGATCTTCATGAAAGTAAGGATGTTATGCGCCGGTTTATTACTATCGCCTTTTGCCGTTGCCAATAGCGGAGAGCCGCTTCCCAAATCGATCACGGTCCTTAACCATTCCCCTGAGGCTGTTGATTTGTGGGTGAATGGTGAATATCGGAAGTTGCGAGCAGGTACCGCCATGCTTCAGCCCTGTCTTAACGGTGAGAGTGTTGAGATTCAGGTCAGGATGGAACTCACAAATATCTCCTGCGGAGAATCAAAGGAGATCGCAGAATGAAACGACTTCTCGTAATCGCAACCAGTTGTCTTGTACTCACGGCATGTGGCGGTGGCGGTGATAACTCCGATGGATCGAAGGCGTCGACTTATAGCTCATGCGCAATCACGAAATCTGAAGCGCTCCTCTCTAGTGATCGAACCGCTGACCTTAACCAATGCTGGGACGGCGTTGACTACAAAGAGCAGAACCTGGCCCTGAACTGGTGTCGACAAAAGGTGAGCGCCTATATGGATTCCGCATATCTGGTTGGGCATGCCATTGAATTTGAGGTTGCATCCACCAATTGCCCCTAGTTCTGTTTGGCTCATTTGGATAGTTGACGGAGATAATAATGAAAATTAAAAGTTCTTTGCTGGCTGGCGTTACGGGCGCTTTGGTCTTATTGGCTGGCTGCAACCAACAACTTGGCGCTGACCTGGACCAGAACACGGTTTGTGAGGTGAATGCCATGGATCTGGATACCACGCGGTCCACCTGTGAGACGGGCCAGAAGATCGTCTACCTCCCTGGTAGTTGGGGCAATAAACAGCTTCCTGTGTTATTCGCAGCGCTAAACTGCGATCACCGTTTTACTGTTGCGATGACAGAAGGTGCTGTTTCCTGCATTTTCAAACCGATTGAAAATGTTAAGGAGTCAAAGTAAGAAGCGTTATGGCGCGACTACCGAATGGGCTGAGTGATTGGAGCAATTGATCGCTCAGCCCACATTCGCCACCCCAAACGGAATATGCACCATCGGCACATTCCCGGCCTCAGACTCCAAATGCGACCGCTGATCGTCAAAGAACATATGCGGTTTTAGCACGCTCAGTATCCGATCCTTCTTCATCCCGCCCAGGAAGAACACCTCGTTGGCGTCGACGCCCCAATGCTCCAGGGTGGTGATCACCCGCTCGTGGGACGGCGCGTTGCGAGCGGTGACGATGCCGGTACGGAGCACACGTTTGTAGCTGGGGTCTTCGTCTACCGCTTTGTCCTCCAGCTTCTGCAAGTGCGACAGCTTTCTGAACAGGTCAGCCAGTGGGCCCGGACTGTGGGGAATGTGCGCTCGAGACGTTTCGTGTTCCTGGAATGCTTCGAGTGTGCCGGCTTTGAACACTTTCTCTGAGGCGTCGTCTGCAATCACACCATCAAAGTCGAAGGCAATCCTGAGCTCGGTGTCCCCCTCATCGTCTACAACATGGCTGGGCAATACTGTCCCTGCGGGGTGGCCGTAGTCGATGGCTTTAAGTACATCGTTTTCGTTTGCAGACAGGAACAGGGAGGCGTTGAACGCAGGAATGTAAGGGTAGGGCGATTTGCCTTCCAGAAACGCTGCACGGCTGATATCCAGGCCGTGATGGTTGATAGAGCGAAACACCCGCTTGCCGGTAATCGCCGAGTTGCGTGAGAGCAACACCACCTCAACCGGAGATTTGTCTGGAAACCGCTGGTTGATGGCTAGAAAACGCCGCACGAACGGGAAGGCCACTCCTTTCTCCAGTGGAACATCCAGGTGAGCTTCCTGGTGTTTTCGGTAGGCTTTTTCACCCTCGGTTCTGAACACATGGTCGGAGTCGGATAAATCAAACAATGCGCTGGATGCAACGGCGATTACGAGCTTGTCTTCAATTGGGTAGGGCATGGGCGAGCCTTGGGGCGTTAACAGGTTATTGGGTTCGATGAACGCTCGCGCTTGTTATTGTAGCCGGCGAAGCGCTTCAGCTTTCGCCACATCCAAACTGCTATTATCGGTGGGCATTCCATTCTCGCCCAATGGAGTGACCCCGAGCTCTGATCGGCGGGCATTCACCTTGGCGGTGTACTCGGCGCTCATCGGATTGATTCCACGGCGGCGGTCCTGGGCGTCCGAGATTGAGTCCATCATGAAGTCATACTCTTCCGGAAACATCTCCTTATGGATGCTCCTGGCAAGAGACTCGGCATGTTCCATCTCTCGGACTTTCTCCTCACCTATTTCCTCACAAAGCTCTGCGCGTTTTTTGGCAAGCTCTTTCTCGACTCGGTTCATTTTGCTCCTCCAGTGAAAATCAATAAACACAGACTAGCATTTGAAAGCGACTAGATATGTCGCACGGGCGGATTAGTTTGACCCTGGAACTGGGAGGAAATCATGAGTCGAGATTACACAGCAGAGCAAATCTCACAAACGCTTTTCGAGACTGACCCCCTCAACACTTGTTGCAGGGAAAACGAGTGTTGGGACGAATACGACCACGTCGCGCAGACTATTGCTCAGGACGTTCTTCGGGGGGCGAGCCTCCAACGTGCGTTAGAAAAAGCGATCAGCGAATGGTTTTACGACGGCGAATCATTTGATGCAAGCAGTCTTCAGCCAGTGATAAAGCAACTGGAGAAAGTAAAGTGATCAACAATTTTAAAACGGATCTTATTATCCGTGTTGCCGCACAATCGCTGGACGAAACGCTCGCAGCAATGGGGTATGCGCGGCCTACCTCTGCAAACCGAAGGCGTTTGCAGAGGGTGTTGGAATGCCCTGATTTTGGGCTGAGCGAGGCCGGTTTCGACTTTAAGTACCGCAGTGAAGACTTCCTCAGGGCACTCTGCCGAGCAGTTAGCATGGATGAGCCCATAGTTGAGAAGCGCATCGGGAAACTCATTGCGCGAATGGAGGAAGAGCATTGTGCCTTTAAGCCTTATATCTGGATCGACACTGGGTTTGTGCGAAAAAACCAACCACTGTTTGCCTTGGCAGTTTGCGAACATCAGCGTTATTTGGGGTTTTCGGAGGGGTTCTGGCGCTATTCGCTAACCGAGCAGTTAGGTCATGCACAGGGCCGCATTCGCGCACATGTCGCTGAAACAGGGGGAGAACTTGGCATCTGGGGTAAGATCAAGCAGTATTGGTTTTATTACGAAAAGAACGCAGCCTACCTTTTTAACCTGAATGGTGAGGTGGTTGGTAAGCAGTATGGGGCAGAGCCGAGTGCCATAATCAGCGATCGCGAGCTGGCCGTCATCAGTTCAGCGGGGTTGGCGGCCCGGTAGTCACGAATTTAAAAGGACTGAATGATGTATGACTTGATAGGTGACATTCACGGCCACGCGACCGAGCTTAAAGCTCTCCTCGCCAAAATGGATTACCGTGAAGAAGACTGCGTGTGGCAGCATCCAGAGCGCAAAGTCGTTGTCCTTGGGGACTTGGGCGCGTAGAGCATGCCACTGAAGGATAGTTCATATCACGTAGTGCTTATTGCAGTATTGGGTGCTTGGAGCGTGCTACCCGTCAGCATCGCAAATTACATTTTTTATCTGCTCATTCTGGTTGTTGCTTCCTGCATTGGTCGCGCCGGTTATGAACATGCCAAACTTCGAAGAGAAGCTTGGCTCGGCCAATACTTAAAAGCCAGCTCCACTTTACGCAAGCCACTGGCTGTAGGGGTTATTTCCTGGTTCTATATTTTTCCCTTGGCGACCTTCTTGTCCGTGATTCTTTTGCTTAATCTCCGTTCCGGAGGTTTGGCGGTATGGGGAGCCGTGCTGTTCGGCTTTTTGGTGTTTCAATGGTCGACGAGGTCTCTTGCACGTAAAGTCGAAGAACATGTAATAGAAAAATCAGTTGCGCCAATAGTCCGAAAAGTCAGCACACTTCCCGCGGCGATGATAATGATCACGCTGTCCGTAATGGTTTCCCTATCTATACCGCACCCGAATGTGAAGGGTATGAGCTGGCTTGATGTAATGGGGAGGGGAACTGCTCAAATTGAGGGCAGTGGCATTTTGCCGTTTTTAGAGCTTCTTCATCTCGGTGTTGGTCTAACAGAATACTGGGCAATCCAGAATACAATTGAGACCCTTGGTACGCCGGTCATGCTTAATGTATTGGGTTGGACATTGTTCTTTATCTCAGAATGCGCATTTGTGTGGGCATTCTGTCGGTTGATGGTGGGAGTGGACTCCCTCAGAGCAAGGTTTTCGGAGCATGATGTATGACTGAAGCGATGGTTGTTAGCCGTGGTGATGGAGGGACATCAGAAAATACACAGACTCCCGGTTCTCCGAAGGGCCGGAAACCAGTCGAAAAGCGTTGGATCATAGTCGTTGCAACCTGGTTTTTTCTTCTGGGCCTTGGTTTTTATGGTCTACAAAAACTTACAGAAAATAATCCAGGGCCTTTTGCCCACTTGCTCAGTTCCGGAGAGGCGAGCCAACTGAGTCCCGCACGGCATCTACAGCTTGCCAACCTGGTTCGTCAAAAGTCTCATGATCTCAAAGCAGATGTGCCTGTTCTAATCTATGAAAATGCTGAAGAACGCATCGATGCGAGTTTTGATCAGTTGCAGCGGGCAGTAGATGAGTACCTTGAATGGCACTTCTCAACAACAGCAAGTTATTTGCGCCTTTTTATTTCCATGACGGATGATTTGGATGAATGGGCTGCAAACAAGATAGGGGAAAAGCTTGAAGATGCAAGCGGGTATACCCAGGCTATGGAAAGCCTAACCAACGATTTTCCGAAGATCCAGACCAACTTCATCCTGAATGAATTTGATAAGTTTCGTCTCGAGGTTGATTATTATTTGAACACCCACGGTTCGGTTGTTGAGCTGAGCGATCTGCCTCCAGAAACTCCCTTGCTAGATCTCTCTCAACTAGTGAGAAGTTCTGATTTACCCCTTGAACTTGATGTCATTGTTGCTTCGGCTAATGTCGGCAAGATCACATCTGCCAGCGTGGGCATCGTAGGCGCGGCAGCGAGTTCTCCTGCTGTCATGGCCGCTATGGCTGATGTGAAACGTTTTCGAAATCGTGCGATTGGACAGGCTGCCAAGAGTGGTGCCAAAGGAGCTGCAAGAACAGCGGCGACAAGTTTTACTGGCCCGTATGCGCTTGGAATAGGTGTTGCCGTGCTGGCGACTGATGCAGTGCTATTTGCGAGGGCTGAGTACATTGCCCTAAATGCTCAGGAAACACTGCACCGACCAAAGATGGAGAAGGAACTACGTGAATTCATCGAGTCGAAACGAGAGGAAACCAAGACGGCTTATCGAGCAGCAAGCGAAATAGCGGTAAATCGAGCTGTTGATTTACTGCTGACAGATATTGCAGCGCAAGAAGAGATCAATAGCATAAAAAAGAGTTATCGGATTGTTGACCTTTCAAGTTGGCAGCGCCCCTAAATCTCCTAACAACGCAAAGCCATCCCCCCTCTGATACAAGGCCGGTAGATCGGTAATTGGTGGCCAGAATGACTGGCCGACAATCAGAGTGCTCGCATGCCCTCAAGCTCAATAAATAATAGTTCAACGGCAGCATAACAATGCTGGCGACGTCTCTTGTCGCACCAACTCCTTACACTGTCACCATAGCGTACAGGAGGAAGGATGAGCATCGTACTAAAAGCAGACATGATTTCCCGCGCATTGTTCGAGTTTGATCCAATGAACACCTGCTGCAAAGAAAACGATTGTTTTGACGAATACGATCGCATCGCGGAAAGTGTCGAGGGGCGACTTCGTCAAGGTTTCACGTTGAAGGAAGCACTCGTTCTGGAATTGGCCGAGTCTTTTTTTGATGCGGAAACGCTGCATACCCGTTGCCTGGACCCCGTTGTTGCCTACCTGGAAGGGAGAAAGCACTAAAAATGTATGACTTGATCGGAGACATCCACGGCTACGCCACAGAGCTGAAAGCCTTGCTTACCAAACTGGGTTATAAAGAGCTAAAAGGAGTTTGGCAGCATCCTGAAAGACAGGTGATTTTCCTTGGAGACTTCGTAGACCGGGGCCCGGAGCAAGTAGAAACCGTAGCGATTGCCCGCGAAATGGTTGAAAAAGGCGCGGCGAGGGCAGTTATGGGCAACCATGAGTTCAACGCCGTAGCTTGGGCCAGTGAAGACCCCAATAAACCTGGCGAACACCTGCGCGCGCATACCGACAAGAATCGGAAACAGCACGAAGCATTTTTGCGCCAGGTAGGAGAAGGAAGCAAGGATCACGACGACATGATTGGGTGGTTTAAAACCCTTCCCGTGTACCTGGATTTACCTGAGCTTCGTGTCGTTCACGCCTGTTGGCATCCTGAGTATATTGACCTGATTGGCCAATTCACCAATCAGAAAAACCAACTGCTGCCCGAAACCTGGGAGGCAAGCAGCCGTGAAGGTTCTGATGCATTCAATGCCGTTGAAACGCTGCTTAAGGGACTCGAGATCCCGTTGCCCGATGGGCACCACTTTTATGACAAGGAGCGGAACAAACGAACCAATATCCGCACAAGTTGGTGGATGCAAGGGCAGTTAACCTATCGTGATCTTGCCATGGTGCCGGGAAAAGAAATTCACCGAATTCCCGACCAAACGATCAAGTCCAATGTTTTGCCAGGATACGACGGGGGAAAACCGGTGTTCATTGGCCATTATTGGATGAATGGAACTCCCAAGCCATTAAGTGAACATATCGCATGCCTAGACTACAGTGTGGCAGGGGAGCAGGGCGGAAAGCTGTGTGCTTACCGTTTCAATGGGGAAACCACTTTGAATGCCGACAGCTTCGTTTGGGTAGAGGGTAGAGGCTCGTAGTGCGGACAAACATGAATACCTGACCTTTTAACACGAATTAACAGCATCCAAATTGCTGCTTACAAACCAAAGCGTTATAAACATAGGTAGCTTGGATGAACCTGCCAGTCAGGCTACAGCAAAAGGATAAGAAATGGACTTCCTGCTAGTCCCAGATGCATTCACCGCCAGTGAAACCCGCTATGCCCTGGCTACCCGGAACACCATGGGTACCAAAGTGGGCAGTTTCTCCGTGTTATTGGAAACTCTCGCGGACATGTGGCTAATCGAGCCCAGTGAGCTGGATTGGGACGTTGCCATACAGGAACACGCCCTGGCGATGCCCAAAGCGTTTTGGGCCAAAAGCATCCGGGTGGATGAACCAGCCACCGTTGCCGAATTGAAGGCGGGCCTGCAGTTCCTGTTGAACCACGTGCCGTTGGGTGCCAGACCTGCCGATATACCATCACCCGCTACCCGAAATCAGCGTTACTACAACGACCTTGCAGAGCTCGCCCGGAAAATCGGCGAACGTCCGGCACAAGACCAACCTGCCGAGCTGTGGTTTCGTGAGCACACAGAACTCTATATCGAACCGGTCTATGTCTATCCCCTCTTGAATCAGGACGATCTTTACCCTTGGCAGCGGGACGTTCTGAAGCTACTCGACGAGAAAGGCTGGCTTGCCCCGGAGCCTCAGAAATACGATTTCATTCCTGTTCCTCAGCCCGATAATCTGGAGTGCCCGGTACAGCGCTTTGCCAACACATTGTTCCAAGGGGACAAACCGGACACCAAGCCAGAAAATCTTCACTGGTTGACTTGCAGGGACCAGCTACAGGAAGTTGAAGCCGCAACCTCAATGGTACAAGCGGCGGTAGAGCAGGGAACCAAACCAGAGCGCATCGTTGTGGTGGTGCCCAAAGGCGGCGATTACGAGCTTTGGCTGGACAAACACTTTGAGTACGCAGGCCTGATTGCCAGTAACCTGCGACCGGAATCCGGTGTATTCGACTGGCAGTCTTCATTGATTCACGATTTGCTTTCCAGTTTGATTCACCCCGACATCCCCATGGCCGTTATGAGTGCCATGATTAACCCGCTGATGCCCTGGTCTGCGGCCACTGGCCAGAAACTTGCCGAGCGTTTTAGTGACGGCAAAGAGCTGTCCCTGAGAGACGATGCCAGTGCTGAAGAGCAGGCTATGCTTCAGTTACTCCAAAGCTCCCCGGAGGCAACGCCAACGGCGGTACTGGAGTGGCTGGGCGGTATTGCAGAGAACCTGGCAGGTAAACGCATAAAAGGGCTGCCAAAATCCCGGATGAGAAATCTTCTGGCGAATACCCAGCGGCTGATGAACTTGTATGGCGACGCCTCCTTCGAGGAACTCATTCGCAACGTTACCCGCCAAATTCCCGTTGCTACCCTGGAATCCCAGGAAGATCGAGTTCGATACCTGCACGCCATCAACATCATACAGGACGGGGAACCACTACCGTTTCAGGTGGACGAGCTGTTTGTGTTGGGCTTCAACCAGGGTAACTATAGTTTTCAGCCGGAGCATACTGGCCCTATTCAACGGGAAGCATGGGATGAACTGGCCAAGACCACGGATCTGGCGATTCCCACCCTTGAGCAAAGCCAAGCCCTATGGGAGCAGTCTTTCGCCGAGCTTTTAAGCCGAGCAGATACCCGCATCACGTTCTTGCGCTCGATGAATGATCACCAGGGGAGCACACTGGAGCCCAGCGAAACACTGCTGGATATGGCGTTATGTTTCCAATCCTTGAATGAGCTGGAACCAGAACGCCTTGAGCAGCCGGTTATGCAGTCGGACCACCCCCTGCTGCGCAAAACCACCATCAAGCTGGAACAACCAACGCCTCCGGTGTTGGAGGATCTGCAGTTGGGCCCGGAACTCATTCAGAGGGCCAGAACCAACCAGGACGGAACAATAAAGCCGGAGTCCCCAAGCAGTTTGGAAAAGCTCATGCACTCCCCACTGGCTTGGCTGCTGTATCGCCTCGGCATCAAATCCCGCCAATGGGAGCCGCAGACACCTGATATTTCAGTGCAAGGTACTATCGCCCATAAGGTCTTTGAACTGTTCCGTGAGCACCAGAACCAGGCATGGAGCGAAACACTCTTCGACAACCTATTCAATCAGGCGGTGCGGGAAGAGGCTGCATTTCTGGACTCGCCACAGTGGCGCCTGAAAAGAACCAACCTGCGCAATCGAGTGTACCGGGCACTGAATAACTTTGCTGCTTGGTGCAACCAGGAAAACTGGTCCATCTCCGAGGTGGAATTGGAGCTGCAAGGCCAGCTCTGGGACACACCCTTGAAAGGGTACGTGGATGCAGTACTGAGCAACGGCAACCAGCGTTTGATCGTAGACTACAAAACCTCCAAACACACGAGCCGATTAAAGCGCCTGGAAAAAGGTTATGAGTTGCAAACGCTGATCTACCGGCAACTGTTTCAACAGAACAATGAGCAAGGTGAGGTGATGAGCGGTTACTACACCCTGAACGACACCACCTTGCTCACCGACCAGCCCCTGACGCCCAGTAATCAACTGAACGTGCTGCAACCGGAACCCGGATTGGTCGCACAGTCTGAAAAAGCCGCAGAGCTGGTTCAGGCGCGCCTGAAAGACATTGAGAACGGCAACATCAGGCTCAATGAGCGCTCCGATGAAAAAGCCTGGAAAGACCGCGGTATCACTCCGTACGCGCTTACGGATAATCCGATCGTTAGCAGATTTACCCGCGATGAGGAGGGCAACGCATGAGCCAGTCTGCCGTTCTGCCAGCCCAACCTCTCACCCTCATCAAGGCGGGTGCCGGCGCCGGGAAAACCTACACTATCCAGAGCACACTCACCGATTGGATTAAGCAGGGTATTGTGAAGCCGGACCGAGTGCTGGCGGTGACTTTCACTAACGATGCTGCCAACGAAATGCGAAGCCGTATTCGCCTGGCATTGCTCAAAGAAGGCATGATGGTGGAAGCCCGGCTACTTCAGAAATCCACCATCTCAACTATCCATGCCTTCGGGTTGGATATCCTGAAAACCTTCGCCTACGAAGCTGGTCGATCGCCCATCCCCAGGCAGCTGACCGAACAGGAGCAAGACTTTCTCCTACGAAAGGCGATGGACCAGGTACAGGCCATCCAACCGGTTCTGGATAACCTGGAACTCTATGGCTACACAGGTTCGTTCAAGGGCGAGGACTACCAGGAGGCAGATGAGCAGCTGACGGACACCATCCTCGCGCTGATCAACAAGCTCCGTTCCCTCGGGAAAGGGTTCAATACGTCCCCGGGCGAAGCGGATGCACTGCTGAGCCAGGCCAAAGAGATCATTACCAGCACCTATGGCCATGTGCAGAAAGACGGGGCGCCGTACACAGAAGCCCTTTGGAGAGCGATTGAAGCAGTAAAAATTGAGTACCCGGAGGCGAAAACCCTTGGCCACAAAAAGGAGTGGGGGAATAACAAACACACCCGAGCATTCGTAGAAAGTATTTATTCAGCCACAAGGAACAAGCTAGAGCGCGATTGGAAACTCTGGGCCAAGCTGCAATACACGGAAGACTTGAAAAACATTCGGAACAAGCATACGCGCGCCGATCTGGCAGAAGCCATCTGGAACGCCGCCGAAAAACTCAGCGTGCACCCGGGCCCGTTGAACGACGCCCTAAACCACATCGAATGTCTTATCAACGGCGTGTTGGAAACACTCTCCGCGTACCAACAAACCAAAGAACAAGCTGGCCTGGTGGACTACGGCGACATGGTGCACCTGGCCAATGACATGCTCGAGGCCCACCCCGAATGGCTGGAAGAAATCTCCGGCGGTTATGATTGCCTCATTATCGACGAGTTTCAGGACACCAACCCGCTTCAGTACGCCTTGCTCCGACGCTTCCAGAAAACCAGCAAGTACACCTTGATCGTGGGCGATCTGAAACAGTCCATCATGGGCTTTCAGGGCTCTGACAGCCGGCTTTTTGCTGAACTGCTCAAGGAAGGTGAGGGCAAAGATAGTGTCGTCAAAGAACTGGATAGCAACTGGCGAAGCACGCCAGAGCTAATGGAGTTCATTAACGGTGTTGGTAAAACCCTTTACGGAGACAACTACCGGGAACTGGAACCGAAGGCGGGTTACCAGTCTGATTTACCTGCAGTGCAGGTGCTGCGTTTCAGCAAAGACGATTGGAACCTCAACGCTAGCTCCAGAAGCCCCAAGCCGGGCTTTACTGCAGAAGGCAACATCGCCCTGGCTAACCACTTGTCTGATCTTCTGGCCAGCGGCACCAAAATCACAGACCGCCACACCGGAGAAAAACGCCCCATTCGTGGTTCCGACATTGCGGTACTTGCGCGTGGTCACTCAAGGCTAGGTAAGTTCGCTGCCGCATTGCGTAGCGTGGGCATAGAAGTGCAAATCCAGGAACCGGGATTTCTCAAGTGTGAGGCCGTGCAATGGGCGCTTAATGCGTTGCAGGCACTCAATAACAAACGCGATCACTATGCCTGGCTGGATTTACTCACCTCGCCATTGTTGAACGGCAACAGCACGGAGCGGCTCAAAGAGCTGCTAACCAGTTACGATCCTAAAACGGCTCTCAAACACGACATCAAAGAACTGCTGGAGCCACTGGGGAAAACAATACGCAAACAGCCGGTCAAAACCCAGCTTCTAACAGTGATTGAAGAAGCAAAGCTATTTGAGGCGTTGAAACAACATCCGGACGGCGCACAGTACCGGGCAAATCTTATAAAGCTCATCGGGCTGGCAGAAGAGTTTGAGTCGTTACAGCCGGAAACGCTGAATGCCATGGGAATCGTTGGCAAGAACGTTTCAACCTTCCCAGTGTGGCTCAACCAGAACAAAGACAGTATTGACGAACAGCCAAACGCAGATCCACAGGCTGAGAATGCGGTGGCGCTGAAAACCTGGCATTCATCCAAAGGGCTTGAGTGGCCTGTGGTTATGGTGCTGGATGCTGAAAAGGCCAGTGAGCCGAGGTTCCCGAGTATCAGCATGGCTTATCCAGATGGTGATATTGAGGCCATGTTACGGCAGAGTTTTGTGCAGATTTTGCCAAGGATCGATGACGGGCCAACGCGAAAGAACTTCACTTCAATATTAGCTCAAGAGCAGGTGGAAACATCTAAGAATCTATGTTATGTCGCTTTGACGCGAGCACGTGAGCAGTTGATCTTGCCTTACTTCGAGGGTTTCAGCGATGGATCGATGCTGGTTTACATAGAACCACTGACTGCTGCTCAATCTTCTGTGCCGGTTAGATACGTATGTCGAGCGATAAGAAACGGAATGTACGCTCCTAAAAGGCCAAAATGTGACGAAAAAGCAGCCTGCAATGTCGCCCTTCTCATCGATCCAAAGCGGCAATCTGACAAACTGACGCATACGTTAAACCCGTCGATTGGCAAGCGTAATAGCGTGGTCAATCTAGTAGAGCGGGAAGAAACGAAATATGGCCCTTCTCCAGACATTGCGAAATTAGAGCATGTTTCAGCGAACGATCTGGGTATTTGGATGCATCGCATATATCAGGTGTATTTCATGCAACCTAAATTATTGGATAAAGTGCTCGAGTATAATCCTGGATACGTCAACCTTGAAGGTGAGCGGAAATCGTTTGTAATCCATCTTGAATTTTTTCGTGCTCAACTTGTTCGCATGGTAGGCAGACTGAAGTCTTGCGAAAGCGAGTTGCATGTTGTTTCCACTAATGCCAAAAACCAAGTGGTCAGTGGGGTTATCGACCTTTTTGTAGATGGCGAAAACGCATCGATGATTATTGATCACAAGAGTGACAGTGCGACAAATGGCGAACTGTATTGGTGGCAATTACTTTCATACAACGGATTTGGGCGTCGGAGAGATAGTCTGCTAGCGCTCAATTGGACGAGAACGGGGACCCTCTCAGAAATTCGGAACCTAACATATTGATAGGAAGTAAATTATCATCTACTTTGATGGCTACGCCAGAGAGTGATTGTATTTTATGGCCAAATGCTTACCGGTTTCCCTTAGTCTACTCTGCCAAATTTGCAACTTATCGGCGCGGACTTTATTCAGGGATCCAAATACTTTTTTTGAAGAAAGATCAAATCACCTTGGCTTTCTACAAGTTTATATTTTAGGTTCGGTTACGTTCTCGGTTATTCCCCGTGTCAATCCGGAGATATCTTGTATCAATTTTCATTAACGTAAGACCAGGTAAGGTATGAAGCCATTCGACCACTCTGAGTTTGAACATGAACGTCGTGCTTTTGCGGAGCTAAAACCCCTTCTTCTTCCGTCAGAGCATTACGAATTGTATCCGAGTATTCACATCACAGATCCAGGTCATAGGGTGTGTGAATGCGATGCACTTTTTATCTCTGAAAGTTTTGCGGCGGTGATTGAGCTTAAAGATTGGCGCGGAGAAATCGATGTCGCGCCAAGTTCATGGTTTCGAAATAATCAGGCAGTTCCCAATCCGCACAACGTTAATTTGCCCAAGGCAAAGGTGTTTAAATCTCTTATAGAAAAAACACTACCTGCTGCACAATCTCCGTTCGTTCAGTCGATAGTGGTGCTGACTTCTGATAAGTCATCTGTTGAAGGAGCCGATAGTGCGTTTGAAGTCATTCGACAGGTTGACCAGAACAGGCGTTTGCCCGACCACCTGACATTTGTCGGTATGTCTGAGCTCGGTAAGTATCTGCGAGAAAGAGTCAAACGTGACATAGAAAAAGGTAGGGGAGTACTTAACGCCTCCAATTTTCGTAGGTTGCGGAAAGTGTGGGATGAGAACTTTGAGATAGGTTGTCGTAGACAGGATTACGCAGATCAGATCCATGGATATCGAATCCTACACGACCTTGAGCGTAACGAACGTTACGTCAGCTATCTCGCTGAGGAAAATCCAAAGCGCGGTGATGCTCTCTACCGGTTGAGAGTATTTGGCGTAGCTTCGGACCTTCCTGACTTACAGGAGCGTCAATTTCGGAGCCTTGATGTTCTTGAGCGAGTTCCCCCGCACCCAAACATCAGGCCAGTGAAAAAGCAACCGAACGAGAAGGGGCTTGTGGTTGAGGTCTGTCGGTGGGGAGATGTTAAAACTCTTGACCAGGTCTTAGAAACCAATGAGGGGCTGAGTTTAGATTTTTCAGTGAGGGTGGTACGAGATATCGCAGGTGCCCTCGTCCACTTGCACAAGTCAGAAGCAAGTATCATCCACCGGAACGTGACACCGCGAAGCATTATTGTGGGTCGAGATGATCATGTTGAACTCACGGATTTTGACTTAGTCTTCGATCCTAGTGCAGATTTTACGGTTATGTCAGATGAGCTCTCCGATTATAAAAAGAGATTTTTCCCCCCAGAGGCTCTGGCCGGAAATACGGATTATGGTTTCGACGTCTTCAGCTTAGGTCAGACTTTCAGCGAACTACTTGATAAAACGACAGAGGGGGATAAAAACCAACTTTGCGAACTTGCGCAGCGAATGAAGTCGGTCGAAATTTCTGACAGGCCAACTGCGGAGGAGGTGTTCAATGAGCTCACGAGTTGGTTAGGAGAAAGTGCCTCTGAAGTTCAAAAAGCTATCCCTGAAGAGAACCCAAGAAGACCTCAAGTGGGAGATGAACACAATATCTGGGTTCTTAAAGAGAGCCTTGGAAGCGGTGGCACTAGCGATGTCTTTCTTGGAGACAGCCTTGGCGACTTGGCCGCATTGAAGATCTTCAGTGCCGATGTGCCAAGAGACAAGGTGCTTGCTGAACGAGATTTCCTAAGAGCGGCTAAGCACAATCTGTTTGTCGCCAAGTATCGTTCGTTCCTTCAGTGGAATAACAGCTATTGGTGTATTGTCGAGGAGTACGTCGAAGGCGATACACTCAAGAGCCTAATTTCAAGAGGTGATCGCCCGGATGCTAAAAGCTTTTTCTTGGTAGCGGAACAAATTCTGCAAGGCCTAGCCGGGTTACATGAACTTCCGCCCCCGCAAGGTAGTGGCGGCGACGATGTCGTACGCGGGGGGATCACCCATAATGATGTTACACCTGGCAACATTGTTTTTAACGCTGAGACAGAAGTTGCCAAATTGATAGATTTCGGGTTGGCAAGCTACAGCGGCGATAAAGTACTCGGCGGAACTCCTGGGTATTCATCAGAAACTCTGATGACCAAGGAGGGCTACCTTGCATCACCGTCGGGGGATCTCTATTCCCTAGCGGTTACCCTGATTGAATGGGCGACCGGTAAACGGCTTACTGGCTCTGAAGATCTACCACAGCTGTTTGTGTCTGAACTGAATTCACGCCAATCTGAGTATCTTAAGCAAATCTTGGAGTCAATGCTTACGGTGAAAGACGAGCCCACGATATCTGCATCTATGATTCGAAGGGAATTTCTGAGTCTGTTCGCTCATGAGGACGCTAACGCAGTGGGCGTCAATGAGGAAGGCTACACACCGAAGGCGAAGCCCATTCATTCTATCGGTGAGGAAGTCGGCATTGCAGATGAGCAGAATATAACGAAGCACGCACAAGCAGCAGATGGTTTTGTTCGATATTTGAATAGCATACATAATCTTACAGCTGACAACCGTTATGCGCTTGCGGAAGCTCAGGCGATCAGTCCCTACTTTACTGACCTACACGTTGAGCTTAATCTTGTCTCGAGCATTCGAGAGTTGCTAGCCGATCAAAGTGATGTCGTGATTGTCCTGACTGGACATGCAGGAGATGGCAAGTCAACCGTGGCTTTAGATATCTGGAAGCGTGCCCTGGGCGTGCCGGGGAACGAGCCGGCACCAAAATCGCCTGAAGAAGAGGAGGTTGTCTCGCTGGAGGGACATAAGCTTACGATTGTGAAGGACATGAGTGAGTTGTCAGCACAAAGTCGAGCACAAAAGCTAGACAATGCATTCAATCAACCCGGCAGCGCTTTAATCGTAAGTAATACCGGCCCCCTCCTAAGTTCGTTTACGGAACTGATGGCGAAAGCAGGGCATGGCCAGAGAGATGCTCAGCAAAAGATCCTAGAGTGCCTGAACCAGCCGCTCCTAAAGGACAAAGTCTCAGACGCTAACTTGCTGCAACTCGATGGCACGAAACGAGTGTATGTGGCAAACCTTAGCATGCTCAGTAACGTCGACACCGCTGAACGATTGCTGTCGAAGCTTGTCTCCCATCCCGGCTGGGCCCGGTGTAGTGACTGTGAAGCGAAAGATCGCTGCCCTATACGGCGCAACGTGGACGCGATGAATAAGTGCGCTGACACCGTTGGCGAACGAGTCGGAGACGTCTACCGTCGACTCGATGCGTATGGCCGGCGTATGACCATGCGTCAGATAGCGGCTCATTTGAGCTTCAGTCTCACGGGTGGGTTGTCGTGTGAACAGATCCGGCAAGATCCGCAAACCAAATTCCGGGGCGTGTTCAGCGAGACCTTCTTTGGCCATGGTAGCCAACTTAGTCTTCAAGCGGTGGACGCATTGTCTTGTCTACGCCAAATGGCAGACCTTAATTTTGGCATTGCTGCGTCGCCGACCTTCGACCAACAGATGCACGAAGGCAAGCTTGAAGAGGCTTGGCTTTATCCCGTCCAACTCAGTGAAGTGAGGGCGCACTTCGCATCGCGTTTGGGTAGTTCGAACGACGGAAACGCTCGGCGGGAAATTCGGCGTCTCACCTACATGTTCGGTTCGCCTCGTGAGGAAAATCACGCATCAGCCGAGGTTTTCCTCGATGATTTCCTGCAGTCCCCAATGCTCCGAAAACTCCGGGCCTGGAGCGTAAACCACAATTTGTCGGGTATGGAGAAACAGCGCTTTGTGAAACAAGTGTTGGGAGTGTTGATGGAAGAGTACATCGGTGCGTCCGTGCCCAGAAATAAACGTGAAAGCTTATACATCACCCTTAGACGTCCCGATGAGAAGGTGTTCCAGTCAGTTCAGATCGTGCTTGGGAAGATTCCGTTTGATGAATTCACCATCGACCTCGACGAGGTAAGTGGGCTGCCGGTACTGAAGCATCCCGTCACGGAAGCAAGCCTGGAGCTGAGTCTGCCATTACTTGATTACATCATCAGTAAAGACCTCGGCGAGTTAACGAGTGACTTGGACGCTATCCACGGGGCGAGCTTGGAACAGTTCCGTAGCGATTTGTTGGAGCGGGTACGGGCCTCGGCCGATAACGTTAAGCTCCTTGAGATCGATGCCCAAGGTGACCTTCGAATCCACAAATTCACGCCGGTCGACGGCGGCCAGAAGTTGGTTTACCAATAATGAACACGCTACGATTTCCAAATATCTCTATTGAAAAACAAACGGATAGTAATCCTGCCGTTCGGGCGTTCGGACGTCGATTCTACAAAGATCAGACCCCGTTGGAGTACCTGGCAGAGTTTCTATTGTGTTTTAGCTCTAAGAAGGAAAGCGAGGCTGGTGAGATAGGAAGAGGCTTTCCTGACTTACCTGAAGATCTCAAAGGCGGATTGGAGTACTTGCCTGAGAGTCGGCTTGCCGTGAAGTTGTTCTCCTTCTTCCCGTCATCGAAACTCGAGACACGCCACAAGACACATGTTGAGCGATTTTCACAGTTGGTCGAGGACATGCAATCCAACATCGCGAGCGACAGTGGGGAAGGCAGTGAACGCGCGGTTCGGGTTCTGCAACAATTGTTCTCGGGTTTCGTGGGTGTTGCTGGGGAGCGGACTTGGGTCACACACAGTTTCATTCCGGCTTCCGACTTTCTGCTTGCACGTGAGATTGACTGGCGCCACACCGACGCGAAAGGGGCCAACGTTGAGGATTGGCCCGCCGCAGAGAGGCACTTTTCAACGGGCAGCCATAACTTTATGGCGCGTGGTGGAGAAGTTTTGTTTTTGCAGCTTTGGCATGTGTTGCAGGAAGCTCGATGCGAACAGGCCTCTCGGTGGCTGGATGATGAATACAGTTACGTTGATTGGGCGGCTGTCCGTGGTCAGTTGGCTGACGGGCTAAGCGACACTTTGTCTGCGATCGATGGGCCGATTTCGCAATTGGGTGCGGTGATTGAACACACCGCAAGGGAGACCCCGGCCATCAACGAAAAACTCTCGCATCAGGCGTTTGGATGGGTACATTCAGCAAGCTGGCGTGAGGCCGCACTGTTTGCCTGGGAGTTGAGCAATGTTGTCCTGTCCAATCAAGACGCCCTCAAGAAAATGCGCGTGCTTCAAGACCTTTGCTGTTTACACGTTTTGCGCAGCGTCTGCTTCCAAGCCGTGCGGTGGGTCGGCGAACGATCGAGTGGCGGCAAGAAACAGTTTGAGGGTGGGTACAGCTGGATAACCGTGGGCCCCAATGCTGGAGTAGGAACAGATCTCGGGAAAGCATCTAGCGCATCCGTTAGTGCTACCGAGGAACTGTTGTACGGCGCGGTGCGCTCGACAAAGCTACCGACCCTCTCGGCGTTAACCGACGACGATAAAAATTTCAGAAATGCTGATGCCCATGGCTTCAAGCTCTTTCGATCGCTCGGAAAACAAATTGGGCTAATCGTCCCACCCAAAGGCCCCATGCGTTTCACGCTCCCTTCGTCGTTAGTAGAAACCTTGGTTGCGGTATTGCTGGAGCCGGGCCAGCGTCTCCCTTTTGACGAATTCTTGCAGCGTTTATACCGTCACTTCGGGATCGCTGCGGGTGCGACTCAAATCAAGGAGGCGCTCTCCACCCTCAGCGCCGGCATTCGACCAGCAGTCCCCAATGACTGTGCCGCTTGGCTTGAAGATGAGCTGAAGCGTGGGGGGTTCTTAATCCCCCTTTCTGATGCAACGCCTCTTGTTAAAAACCCGGCTAAGAAGAAAACATGAGATTTTATACGCAGACCGTCGTCGACTATGTAAAAGAGCAGGCTGAGCGAGAGCTTGCGGATTTAACCCCTGGTGAGCCAGCAGAACTCCGTGTGTTTACTCAGTCCATGCCACCACAAGCCATCCACGCTATCTTCGAACAGCTATTGGATTACGTGGCTTCTAAAAACGCCAAGATTGAATACCATCTGAAAGTGGCATTTGGGCTTAACCAACATTGGTTAAGTAGTGGATTACAAACTGATTCCGAAGAAGCAATTCGGCTGCAAAACAAAGGGTGGGTGGATACGGAAGATCGCCTCACGCACTACCGCAACTTAACGGCATCGAACGGACAAGACCTCCTGTTGGTGGTACTGGCGGGTATCGACCATGCTACGGACCGAGGTGGCTTAGCTGACTTCAATGTCGTAAATGAGACTGTGCTTTTTAGGGAACGGCTGAACAGCGACTATACGGATTGGGCTCAAAGGTTTTTGCACGAGGCCAATCTGCCCGACATCGACGGAGGTGTTGTTCAAAAATTTAATGCGTTTTTTGAACAGCTATTTAAAATTCGCCCGAGGAATTTGTTCCAGCTATCTGAGTTCCTTGAAAAGAATCTGCTTCCTAAGGCCATCAACTGCAACAACGCCAGTGAAACTTTGGCTCTGGCTTATGAAAACCTGCCAGTTTGGGGTATCCCGCCCATTTTTTCTCCGGCCAATCCCGCCAAGCGATTGACCTTGCTCGACGACGCCGCACGCTTGTTTAAGAGGGATGCGTATCGGGAAGCAAGCGGTCGAAAGAAGGCATTACAGAATATCGAGCAGGCTAGGAAGGACTTGGCGGTCGCACCTGAGGTGATCAATCACACTCCTTATGACTCTACGGACGATTTTCTCGATACGCTTGAGACGTTCGTCCAGCAGGGGACGCTTGAGTCAGAAGAACGACTTCTGCACACAGATTTTGCACCCGTTATCAAGATCCTAAAGACCAAGACGAAGAAAACGTCAAATCGTCGTAACACGCCAACGCGTCTCCGGGGGCCTGCGTTTTCAACCTTGGCGAACGCCATCTTTTCGAGTGTTGAGGAATTCGCCAAAGGTTGCGGGACCGATTGGGCCCCCTTACACCTCAAACAGATTCGAGTGACAATCGAACGGTTCGAGTTTGATACCCCCAAGCAGGGAGAGGATTCGAGTATCGCTGAGGAAGCCTATCGTGGACTAATCGGTGGAATTGACGACTTTCTTAGCGGCTTTGAATTGGAACTAGATTCTGACCCTAACGATGATGATGTCGAGAAAAAGGCTGTCCCGCTATCCGTGGTTTTTGGTCGAGATGAGCGACCAGTTGATATTATTTCAAAGGGGATTAAGGAAAGTCGGTTGACTTTTCGTGTAGCCGCCGAAGCCGAAGTCAGCCGGTTGTCGGTGGACCGGTCGTTCGTTTGGATTATACCACCCAACCACGAGGAACGCGTTAGGCATAGTTTTGCCCAATTCATGCTTGAAGCGCTTGAGAAAGAGCCAACGTTGCGATTGCCGGTTATTCACATGGGTTCGGCCCTTGATGAACTGTATTTCGCAATTGACGACGAAGAAGCTAATCGGCTGCTTTCAACCGGGATGTGGGAAGCATCTGTCCGCGATGTCTTAGAAGGAATTCCGGAAGAGGATTTGGAAACTAAGACACAAGACGCTTTCGATCAACTTTCGAGTGCTTATAGGGGGTTTATTTCAGCGCTAGCTAATGACGGCTATTTTGCGGCGATCGACAAGCCACTGATTAATCTTGTGAAAAGCTACAGCGAAATGGTGGACTTGGCGTTAAAACGAGACGAGGACCGCTGCGCGCTAGGAGCTGATCTGCTAAGGCGCCTCTATCAGGCATTCGTCTGCGTTCCTGAGAACCTATCCCCGACAAGTGCGTTTGTCCCTGCGTTAGTGGCTACCGGTATCACACCCGCCATCGCGGAAACGGTGCAGGCAAGAGAAGTGTTCCTCCGTGATGGGCTTGGTGAAACGCTTCGGACCCTGCTCCAGAAGGATGCAAAAGCCGGGAAAGCTGCCTTTGATCGATTGCTGGGGTTGGTCGAGTTGCGCCGCCCCCTTTACGGCCTGGTATTTGATGCTTCGAGGACGCTCACGACTAATCTTCGATCGTTCGGTCTGATTCACCGTTTGGGCGAGAAACCGAAGACGACGCCTACTTTGGCTGCTCAGGCGGAAATGCGATCGGAAGATGCGTCGTCCGAAGAGGGCTTGTCGGCGTATCTGCGCACCACGCCGGAATCTACAATGATCCAACGGACTCTCAAGGCGTTCAGTAAGATTCATCCATATGCGGCCGACCGCCTCTCCATTTTAGCGGCGAATGTCGAAGATCTACGTCCCATCGTTGCCGGCATCGATAGCTTCGTTACCGAAATAACCAAAGAGCAATCGGGGACAACTGACGTTCCCTTCGTCGTAAGCGTGCGTTTGGTTGGGCGCGGCCCCTCCGCAACCAGAGCCCAGGAAGTCTTGCTTCGCTGGCAAGAGCGTTGGAATGGGAGAGAGGAAAATCGTAACCGCCCGTGTAAGCTGGGAATCGCCTACCGCCCAGCTCGCACCCGTGAAGAGGTGCAAAGCTTATTGCAATCTGTGAACAGTGCCTATGACGTAGGGTTCCTATTTGACTTTCTCAATGATCAATGCGGAGGCGACTCTGTTGTCCCAACCCAACCCTTCGAAATTGATTGGGCAGCGGGCCAAGTGGGCAAATTCCCTATCTGCGAGCATCCGAGGCTAGCGAGCTCAACCGACCCCAATCTGCGCCGAGGTTTGGTGAGCAATCGACGATTTAAAGTGGCTGCACGCCATGCAGAAATGACGGCCCGTCTCAAAAATCCAGACTATCCAGGTAGCCATCATGTGATCTTTAATCAGGTCGAATATGGCGAATTAGAGCAGAAATTCACTCAGGAAATGCATCGTTGTTGTCGGTGGGTGACCTGTGTCGATCGGTTCGTTGATAAGACGCTGATCTTGAATGAAGGGGAAAAGGCTAAGGATCAGCGAAAGCTGGTTGGCTTTGCCTCTGGGGTTGGCTCGTATGGCGAACTTAATCTGACCCTGTCCACGGAAAGCAACACCACTGGGGAGTTGGCGCGAGGTGTCAGCCGGCGGCTGGGCCAAATCTATCGCGAATGGCCCGCTGAACAATGCGAGACGGTTGCTCATACGCTCATGGACGAGGCGCAGTCCGTCACCGGACTTTCGCTCGTCAGTGCGTTGGGGAGCGAAGGGGTGATGCGGGATGTTATCGGGTACGCCATGGCTAATCGGCTGTACCTGGACCGCTCCGATTCCTTGGTGTCTGCAGCTCTGCCTTTAGACTCTTTTGTTCATTGGTTCGACGGGGCCTCCGACGGACTCAGACCGGACCTTCTGCTGCTTGAGGCCAGCGTAGAGCAGGGAAAGCTGGTGATCGATGCAACCGTTGTTGAATGCAAGGTCGGCCAAGAGTCTAATCATCATGTGGAAGAATCGGTGGCCCAGGCCGCGGCCGGACTATCCCACCTAAGCAGTTTGTTCCTTCCGGTCAGGGCAGAGAGTCCGCCGGCTGCATTTGATCGACGCTACTGGTGGGCGCAGCTTCATCGCGCCTTGGTGGTGCGAAATGTCATGTCGATCAAACCGTCTGACAAGGAAATGGTGGAACAGGCACTTGAACAGATGGCGGAAGGTTACTTTGTCATAAATTGGCGCGCGGTCGGCGCGACGTTCTGGACGAATGACCAACGTTCGGCAGAGGACGGGCTCGAGTTGCGAAGAGCGCGATCAGCTGGTTACTTGTCGTTGAACGGGCACAAGGAGGCGCTTGAGGTTTATCATGCAGCCATTGGCCAAAATGCGGTGCTAAACGCCCTGCTTAACGATGGGAATGACGTAAAGCATCAGATATGGCCTTCGACCGCAGTACAGGTCGGAGACTTGCCTGGCAGCCGCGAAGCTCAGGGTGACTCGACACAAACTTTGTCGAATCTGCCGCAGCTTTCAGCTCCACGTAAGCAGGATCATCCGCCAACCACGCCTCGAGAAGAGACTCAACTACCGGTGGCAGATATGCCGGTCACGAAAGCCTCTGAGCCGGTAACTGCTGAGCCCGCAGTCGATCAAACGACCACGGCTATGGGTCCTCAAGAGACCTCACTAGCTGATCCCCCACCAAATCCATCATCGGGCGTTCCCGATCGCCTCTTGATCGGACAGGAGATAACTGCGCACGGGGGAGAAGGCCAGCCTGTGTATTGGGAGTTTGGTCACAAACAGCTGCCCAATAGGCACTTGCTCGTCTTTGGCGGGTCTGGCAATGGCAAGACTTACGCCATTCAAGCGTTGCTGCTGGAAATGGCGAAGGCCAAGCAGAACTCTTTGGTTATCGATTACACCGATGGTTTTAAACCCGACCAACTTGAAGACGAATTCAAGAGCATAGCAGCGCCCCAAAGTTACGTCGTGGCGGCCGGACAAAAACTGCCTCTCGATCCGTTCAAGCCACAGTCAGCTGAGTTTGAAGGTCTTGGGACAATCGTAGAAAAACCGTTCGAAGTGGCAAAACGCGTCGCAAGTATTTTTACCGCGGTATACAGCTCTTTGGGCGAGCAGCAGAAGGCGACTCTGGTTGACAGCATTGAGCAAGGTGTTGCCGCGGGCGATCTAACCCTTGAAAGCCTTTACAACCAGCTAAAAGATGATGAGGAAGTTTTACTCGCCAACAAGATTATGCCCTTGGCGCGCACGGAGCCTTTTGCGAATGCCAATGAGAGTGCCTGGCCTGAGATCTTCAACGACCATCATAGGCTGGTGAAGATTCTTCAGCTGTACAATATTCCGCCCGAAATCCAACGGCTTATCATTGAATTTGTTCTGTGGGACCTTTGGGATTTTATGAAGCGAACTGGCTCAAAAAATCGACCGCTACCAGTTGTGCTCGACGAAGTTCAGAACCTGGACCACCGCAGTGGATCTCCCCTGGAGAAATACCTTAGGGAAGGGCGGAAATTTGGTGCGTCGATGATCCTGGCAACTCAAACTTTGAGTAATTTCAGTAGCGAAGAACGGGATCGATTGTTTCAGGCGGCACACAAGTTGTTTTTTGCTCCTGCTTCTACAGAGCTTAGGACCTACGCCACGATATTAAAGAATATGATACCGAATAGCTCTGCTGAGGACTGGGCCACACAGCTGTCTGCTCTTAAGAAAGGTGAGTGTCTCTCAGCCGGCTATGAACAGCGTCCGAATGGAGATCTACGGGTAATAGTTCGTAAGGTCTCGGTGACTGCACTTAGTGACAGGCTGGGGGATGTGTGGTGAGTGCTGTGAATGACCGTCTGCCGCTGAGCTTCCATATGACCTTTCAGCCTGAGCGACACTATCTCAGCGCGTTGCTTGCGTTTGCTCAATCAAATGACGGCCCCGTCACTATTGCAACTATCTCGGAGCAAACCGGTATCCCAACCGGAAAAAGCTCTGGCAAGGTTCGACCTCTGCTTCAGTACGCCCGGGGCATGGGGCTAATTAACTGGGCTACTAAATCAGGCGAGGGAATTCAGCTTCAACTGACTTCTCTCGGGAAAACGGTCATGGATGAGGATATCCATCTAATTGAACAAACCACTCAATGGGTACTACACCTAATGTTATGCCGCGCCCGAGGTGGCGCCGAGGTGTGGCATGCGGTGTTTGTTGAAGGGGCGGCAGCGCTTGGCCGGGATCTTGATGAGGCCCACTTTGAGGCCTACCTCGAAAACAAATACGGCAGTAGCCGAGATGCTGTCGGCCCGTTGGTTCGTAGCTACGCAGATCCGGCCGCATTAGGCAAAGCCGCTGCTATTCAAAAAGAGGACGGTCGCATTCGTTTGCGTAAGATGCCGTTGCAGCCGGCGTTTTTTGATACCTTGGGTGCGCTTTTGTTCTTGATATGGGACGACATTTTCCCCGGAGAAAGCCAAATTGCCTTGCGTGAACTTGAAAGCGAAAGTGGTTTGATGGCTGCCACTGGTTGGAATAGCGAGGAGCAGAATGATTTTTTCGCCTCGGCGGAGAGCGCTGGACTGCTCCGCGTGGATCGTCAGACGGGGGCGCCTATTCTTACTCGTCTTATGAATACGGATGACGTGTTAGAGGTTATGTATGACCGACTTATCTAATAATAACGCCGAAGTTCTAGTAAAAGACATCGTTCACTTTCGTGATGATTTGTTCTTCGAGGGTGCTGTCCAGCTTCGCTGGGTCAAGGATAATCCGGAAAGAGCTGAACGAGCCGCAACAAATTTCGTATTTCATGGTCCACGCTATCACGCAGTTCACTCGGATAGTCCGGCCGACGGCTACGTCCTGAAGGACACAGCTACGTTCGTTACCAACCTCGTTGAAGAAATTGCCCAAGGAAGGGAAAAGCAAGGGAATCCATTTTCACTAGCCATCGCGGGTTACGGCTCTGGGAAGTCGCATTTGGCTGTCACTTTAGCAAAGTTGCTTGCCAATCCCGACACACCTACGGCAAATGTAATTCGCGATCGAGTGGCCCGGGCGGATAATGAGTTGGGCCATCAACTATCGCAGTCTCTAGAGTTGTTGGGTAAGCCAGCTCTGGTGGTGCCTCTCGATGGCATGGCGAATTTCAATCTTGGATCGGAGATTGCCCGGCAAATTATCCTCCAGCTCAAGAACGCTGGTTGCGACCTGTCCCCCGTCGAGGAACTATCGCCGAGGTTCAACATCGCAGCGAATTTTGTCCGGCGCAACTTCTCTCTGCGACAAGCTGATTTCGCAGAAGTCCTACCGGGACTAAATGAAGTGGCGATTATTGAGCGTCTTGACGAGCACGATGAGGTGACTTACGCAGCGGTGGACACCATATATGAAGCCGCCAACGGGGCTCATATTCCGGTCGAAGGCAATGAGTCTGTCCAGGATCTCATTGCCACCGTCACCAGCCAATACTGCAATGCGAATGGACCCTTCAGCGGCCTATTCATCTTATTCGACGAGTTCGGACGGTTTTTGGAGTATGCAGCGGAGCATCCCCATCTCGCCGGGGATTCAGCACTCCAACAGTTATTCCAAGGGATCCAAGACGCTAGCGGCCGGGCGCGCTTCTTAGGGTTTATTCAATACGATCTCAAAGCCTATGTGAGCCGCTTAGACCGAAGGGATCTAATGCATCTGCAGCGCTACATCACGCGCTTCGAGGCGGCACAAAAATCCTATCTTTCAACGAACCTTGAAACCCTGTTTGCTCATTTAATTGAGAAAAGACATACGGACTTTATCGATCAAAAGGTCCTTCATAACGACCATGATGAGGCCGAACATGGCCTTCTACTTCAGGCAGTCCCCGAGGCCAAACGCCTCCCAGTATGGGCGGATCCGGATAAGTTCAGGCAGGTGATCACCTCGGGCTGTTGGCCATTACATCCGTTTGCCGTCTGGTTCCTGACCCGGCAACAGGATGTGGTGCAGTCACGCTCCGCCCTCAACATCGCTAAAGAGGCAATTGAGCGGCTTGCAGGTCAGCCGAGCATCTCTGCGAACAACGTCCCAACCACGATATCGGCTGCTGACTTGCTGCTAAACGGAATGCTGCCCGAATTTGTGGCAGCCGAGCAGGCCCGAGGCGGGACGATCGCCGAAACCCTCCAAGGCATTCTGGAAGAACGTAAAGCCCTGCTGAGTGATTCTGGCCGAAAAGTGTTGGCGGCTTCGGCTGTTGGTCTGAAACTCGGTGTGCGTCTTCCCAGGCAAGAACTTTACAACTATTTCCTTCGCCTCACGGCTGGCGTTACTGAAACTGTCTTACACGAAACACTGACTTACTTGACGGAAGAGCTCGGGCTCTTGGAATGGAATCCTGATTTTGGTCAGTATGAGCTAGTTCAGGACGCGGCCACACGCGGTCAATTTATGCGCTTGTTGCGTAGCCGTTCCAATGATCCAAATATTGGTGATGTGGGGACGCTGTTTGTTAATTTTGGCCGGACGTTGTGCAACCTTGCATACGTTGAAACTAGCTTTGCGCAAGAGAATGCGATCACGACTCAGGACTGGAAGTTTGATCCTCTGTTCGCCTCATCTCAGACGGTCTTTGAGACGATCGCCAATGCTTTCAGAGATTGGTCTCGTGCGGTTGATGTGAATGAGGCCAAGGGCCGAATCATTTATACCTACGTTAAGTCTGATGAGTCTCTGGAGGAGCTCCGTAACGCAACCACTGATGCACTCAACAACGAGCTTTCGCGTTATGGTGTGGCCCAAGCCCCCATATGGGTGATCTATCTTCAAGACTCTAAAGAACGTCTCTCAGAATCGCTGAAACGCAATTTGGTTTTGGAGCGTGGTTTTTCTAGCGAGGAGAAAGAGCGCTACCGTCGATTTGTTGCGGCCGAGCTTTCCCGCGCTCAAAGTGTTGCCCAAGAGGAAACCGCGGCGTTGCTGTCTGAAGGTCATCGGCAGGCGGCTGGCTTTGGCGAGCTCAAGGTAAAGCGTTTAACTAAAGCAGGGCAAGAAATTTTCGCAAGGTGTTACCCCAGCGTTGTTCCGTTTCCATTCGATGGCTTTGCGACAGGATCGGGGGCTGGAAGTCAGGCCAAGAAAGATGTCTTGGAGTTGGTCAGAGCGCTTGTGAAGGGCGAGCTCAATGACGAATGGATTCAGTCTCGTCCTGTACGACTTCGCAATCGGGCAGGCCAAGTACTCGCCAATGCGTGGAGGATCCTAGACCAGAGCGGCAATGTTTCCAGCGTGCCGGGTAATCCAAAGGTCAAGTCGGTTCTGGAGCAGATGGATGCCTGGCATAGGGATGATCCCGATCGGACTTTAGAGCAGACGCGAAAGGCTTTGTTTTCACCACCATTTGGTTTGAATATCGCATCCGCTAGTTTGTTATTAGGCCTATTTTTGGGACGGCGGGTTCCGCGTTGGCGGATTTCGGTCGCCGGGGAGGCATGTGATGTATCCACATGGCTAGGGCATGCCTTAAAGGCGTCGGATTTCGATGGGAAGATCCTTGGCAATTCGACGCTCCAAGCAATAAGTGAAGGTGCGCTGGAACGCTGGCAAAGTTTGATTGATAGCTGGCAAAGTGCGTCGCGGCACCGACAACGCTTGGAATTCTATCGGCAAGCCAAATTAATGGAAAAAGAGGACCCAGTCCCAGATGAGGTTCTCTATAAATTCGAAAAGTTAATTGATGAGGCTCTCGAATCTCAAAAGCAGTTGTCGGCCTTTGAGCATCGCTCGGAAGAAATCCAGCGGGAGCTTGAGCGACGCCTACAGAGAGAAAACTCAATTGGGGGGCTATCTGTATGTGATCGTATTCTCGGCTTCCATGAACTCGTAACTAACGGGGAATGGGAAGAGTCCCACATCGAAGAGGTCGAGAGTCTATTGCAGGTAGCTCGGCAATGGGTAGCCAAGGAGGGGCCTCGTTGGATTGAGCGATCGGTGTGTCGCTCGCCGCAGCAAGTGGCTGACTATCGAAAGCAGATGGATAAGGCTGAGAACACCCTTAAGAAATTGGAACTACCAAACTTAGCGGCGGCTGCTGAACAGCAAAAGATCCATTCTATCTCCCACGTAGAAGACCGGTTTAAATACCAAAGCGCTTTGGCTGAAGCGAAGCAATTGGTTGACGTCACCTCCATCTCGTCTCGATCCACCATCGTGGAGTTGGACGACCTCCGTAGTAAAGCGAAGCGTTTCACTGAAGTCCTTGAGGAAGGCGGGCGGAACCAAATGGATTCGGAGCTCCAGGAACTGATCGTCCAGCTCAAAAGCCTCGAAGGAAAAGCGTCTGAGATGGTGAGTGAGCATCGAAAGTCGCTGGCCAAGCTTTACGACGCAGAGATTTATTCTCTGGATTCGGCGTACCAGCTTCGCTCCCAAGTGCAGCGGTTACGCGAAGTGTTTGCCGAACAGCGGGACCTTGATGACATAGAAGATGCTCGCCGTCAGCTAGATAAGGTCTGTAATGATTTTGAGGCGTGGACAGACCTTTCTGGTGGCCCGGAGCAGGTCGAGGCGACGTTAGGTCGCGCTATTGCTGAGAGATGTGGTGAATTAGATCAGTGGTGTGAGCAAGAGGAAGTTGAGCCGCTCTGGAGCTTCCAAGAAATCTACAAACGCTTCGCGAGTGAGCGCGTTGCGGCCGTGAAGGAGAAAGCCGCCCTCTGGGCGCGAGGCTTTATTCCCGATAATGAATCCATTCAGGCGCTCTCTCTTGAAGAAGCCCGATATAAAATGAACACCTTGGAGCAGGAGCTGCCCTCCTATCTTGGTCAGTCAGAGCTCGATATTGTCCAAGTTGCTCGAGAGTCATTATCAAATCGTATTGCTCAACTGGAACAAATCGACGCCAGAGAGGTGGCCCGCACTTGGTTCAAACAGCTTTCGGGACTCGACGATCGAGCGGACCATCTTTCTCGTCAAGAATGTGAGCAAACTTTGGAGGAACTGCGAGCAGCACCTGAAGGTTTGGTGTCACAGGAAAAAGAAACTTTGGCGGCGTTGGTTTGCCGTATCGAAGCAAGATTGGACGAGCTCGATCTAACGGATATCGTGGCCAGAATTAGGCGCTTAAAGCCCGACTCACTTCATCAGTTGGCCGATATTCTCAACGAGATTTTGGAGTGCAATCAAGGGGATTTTTGAATCTTAGAGAATTTTGAGCGTTCAGGATATTACTATCAATAGAAAATTAAGAATAAGTGGTGGGTAAGGATTTTTCATTCATATAAATTAAATGTTTGACAATTTAAGCCTTCCATTTTTTTTGTTAGTTTGATTATTTTAGCAGTTATAAACATTTTAAGCAGAAGAGGTCTTAATGAATCTTTCCGATATTTTTGAAGATGCCGATAAAAAGAATTTGGTTTTGCCAGAGTTTCAGAGAGAGTTTAAGTGGAGTGTTGACAAGCAGGCAAACTTATTAGCTTCCGTGTCGCTTGATTTTCCAGTGGGAAGTATTCTCGTTCTAAAGGGAAAGACAAGCGACTATGCATATCGGCATTTGGGAATAGTCGATCAGGGAATTGATAAAGAAAACTCTTCATGCACTTTTCTTTTGGATGGACAGCAACGACTTACAACACTTTATTTTACTTTTACGGATCAGTTTGATAGTTCTGGATTTACCAGCGTAGAAGAATTTGATGAATACTTATCTAATATATATAGAAAGCTAAAAAAGAGATGGTTCTTGAGGCTTCCAGACTTCAGTGAGGAAGCTATCAATATGCCTGAAGATCTGTTTGGTTATGAAGATTTAGAGCTCGATGAAGAACGACTTAATAATCTAGAGCCCGACGATATATTTGGTTGCTTCCAATCATATTCGTTTAATGAAAATAATAAGCAGGTCACCTCCTGGTGGTCACCATACTTTCAATTGAGATCGAAAGAACCTGATGCTACTCCCTATGCAACCGCTTTCCGAAGAGGCTGCGTGTCAAATAAATTGATTCCACTGTTTTACAGTGATAACAAGCGTCCGGGATTGTGGAGGCCTCTAATACAAGCCCTTGCCCATGAGCGAGCCCACCAACTTTTAGAAGCTAATCTAAGCGACATAGCAGGGATTAGATTTGCATTAAGAGATTATGATGACGATGAGCGCTTAAACTCAATATCATCTGTAGAAGATGCTGAAGAAAACTATCAAATTATATTAGAGATGTGGAGAAATAAAGCCAATGTTTGGGCTGAAAGTGTTTCTACATATATAAAGGATATTGCATCAAAGTACGAGGTTACAGCTATTGAAACGACTGATGTTACTCGTGCGATTCCGATTTTTAAGCATCTCAATGAAGGTGGGATCCGTTTAAGTGACTATGATCTACTTGTTGCGAGGGCAGCAAAAAAAATAGATGCAAGTGAGGACAATTATTCATTGGGGAATAAGATCAAAGAGGTAATTGGATCTTCTATTTCTCTTAGCCAGGCGTTGCTTCGCCACGTACCGGAGTCTTCAAAACCCCAATTATTTTGGCCTTTGAATTTTGAAATAGCAGATGACTCCATTCCTAATAGTGCATTTCAATCCCTTATTCTTAGCACGCTATCTCTGAGGTCATATGTAAAGTATGGCGGTTTAGTGGATGATAATAACGAATTTAATATTAATGTCGGCTTGACGAAGTCAAAAAAGATTCTGAGTCTTAAAACCGAGAGTATCAGAGATAATATTGAGTCGGTAGTTAAGGGGTTGTGCAGAAGCTTTGCTTTTATTAATATAAGATGCGGGGTTAGGTCGCTGTCAGATATTCATTATCGATTAATGTGCGTAAACCGCTGAAGGTTGCCACCCATTCCACGTGAAGCCTGCCACCCGGACCGGAGCAAGGCTGCCACCCATCGGAGCGTAGCGACGCGGG
>NZ_JBRJHG010000025.1:0-27689 GCF_053628895.1 Marinobacter sp. MBR-105
CTATTTTATGGTCAACCCCGGCGTTGCCGGATGAATCGGCAGAGACCGGTAAATTGCTGGCTGTCTGAAAACGGCGTTTTTGCAGGGGCGACTCAGTAGCCTTCTGGTGAATGCCCCGGGCCATGATGTCCCAGAACGGGATACGAATGTCGGGAACCAGATAGGCCAGCGTGCGTTCCTGAGCCGCAGCGTCGGATGCCGGGTTGAGCATCAGGATCAGAACAACGGGAAGTGCCCGGAATACACGGACCAGAGAGTGTTTCATGCCGACATCGTATTGCTGGAAAGCGGCCTATTTTACTGTGTGTAACTTGGCGACATATAGTTCTTTGGGATGATCTTTATCAAATTGTTGGTGAATACTTGCTTCCCGCAAGGTCGCTGGCAAAGGCGGAGGGCCGCCGCTGGATAACTCGCGTCGTTGACCAATTCCCGGTAAACTAGGCGCCCTGCCAGGGGTACGCCCCGCCTACACCTGAATGTGGGCCTTTCTACCACCTTCGGGCCATTACCCCGGGCACAAATATCAAGGAAGATAACGGCTTCATGCCGCATACTTCTCCGGCAGTCATCTTCAGAAGAATTGTGTAATGCCCAACACCGTAATTGCTGGCTTCACCCATAATTTTCTTGGCAAGGCACCCGTCTGGTACAAGCAGGTTATTCTGCTATTCCTGATTGCCAATCCCGTCGTGATGTACGTGCTTGGACCGGGCGTTGCAGGCTGGCTGCTGATCGGCGAGTTCATTTTTACCCTGGCAATGGCGCTGAAATGCTACCCACTGCTCCCGGGGGGCTTGCTGGCGGTGGAGGCCCTGCTGATCGGGCTGACGTCCGCGGATGCGGTGTACCATGAGGTTCTGACCAATTTCCCGGTCATCCTGCTGCTGATGTTCATGGTGGCGGGTATTTACTTCATGAAAGAGCTGCTGCTGGTGACCTTCACCCAGATTCTGGTGGGGGTGCGGTCCAAGTCGGCGTTGTCGCTGCTGTTCTGTAGCGCTGCGGCAGTGTTGTCTGCGTTTCTCGATGCCCTGACCGTCACCGCCGTCATCATCAGCGTTGCGGTAGGTTTCTTCTCGGTCTATCACAAGGTGGCATCCGGCAAGGGTTACCAGCAGAAAGACCACAACACCAACAGCGACGACGAAGTGATTGAGCTGCACCGGGAAGATCTGGAAAACTTCCGGGCCTTTCTGCGCAGTCTGCTGATGCACGGGGCGATCGGTACCGCCCTGGGTGGCGTCGCCACCATGGTGGGTGAGCCCCAGAACCTGCTGATTGCCAAGGTGGTTGGCTGGGATTTCGCCGGCTTTTTCCTGCACATGGCACCGGTGAGTATTCCGGTTTTGTTCGCCGGTCTGGCCACGTGCTGGGCGCTGGAGAAACTACGCTGGTTTGGCTATGGCGGTCGACTGCCCAAGCCGGTGCGACGGGTGTTGGAAGAGTTCGCTGACAATGAAAAGGCTCGGCGCACCAAGTCTGATCAGGCGGCGCTCTGGATTCAGGCGGTGGCCGCGGTCATTCTGGTGTTTGGTCTGGCATTCCACATCGCCGAAGTAGGATTGATTGGCCTGCTGGTGATTATCCTGATTACCTCCTTTACCGGCGTGACGGACGAACACCAGATTGGCAAGGCGTTCCAGGAATCCCTGCCCTTTACCTCATTGCTGGTGGTGTTTTTCGCCGTGGTGGCGGTGATTCACGAGCAGCACCTGTTCAAACCGATCATTGATTACGTACTGGCGCTGCCTGAAGGCCAGCAGCCGGGCATTTTCTTCATTGCCAACGGGCTGTTGTCGATGATCAGCGACAACGTGTTTGTGGCGACCGTCTACATCAGCGAAGTGAAACAGGCGCTGGACGCCGGCAGCATCAGCTACGAGCACTTCCAGACCCTGGCCGTAGCCATCAATACCGGTACCAACCTGCCGAGCGTAGCCACACCCAATGGCCAGGCGGCGTTCCTGTTCCTGCTGACCTCAGCCATTGCGCCCCTAGTGCGATTGTCCTACGGGCGCATGGTGATCATGGCGTTGCCTTACACCATCGTGATGGGGGGCGTCGGTCTGTACATGGTCACCCACGCGTTCTGAGTCATGGTTTTGCATATTTCACCGCACAGTTTTCATAGGATCTGTTAACCTTCAGGTAAACAGATAAAAGAAAAGCGGTATACATGCGCAGTTGCCAACAACCCCAATCGATCCTTTCGCGCGCCTGTCTGATGGCGCTTTTTCTTGTTCTGGTTTTCTCCTATTTGTTCTATCCCACCGCTGTCCGTGCCTCAGAGGCAGAGGCTATTGTCGATAAAACCATACGGGTTGCTTATGTCGAGTTTCCGCCGGTCACTTATCGGGATGACAGGGGCGAGCCTGCCGGAGAGTTTGTGGACATCACCCGCAAGGTGGCGGCAGAGGCGGGTTACCAACTGGAGTTTATCTACCTGCCGGTGGCACGCACCTACCTCTATCTGAAAAACGGCACGATTGATTTGTGGATGGGGCTAACCGACATTCCCGCTTTAAAAGACGACATTCTCGAAAGCTGGATCAGCCCGATTCCGGTGGAACTCAGTGCCTGGTTTCTCGAAGGCGTGCCGCCGGTGGATCATATGGATCGCCTGCGCAACAAAACCGTGATTCTGATCGGCGGCTATACCTATGCTGGCCTCAGAGACTGGCTGACCTCCCAGCCCGATATCCAGATTACCGAAGCACCGAACCATCGGTCCGGCCTCAATATGCTCAAGCGTCATCGCGGCGATTACCTGTTGGACTACCGGCAACCGGTCCAGCAAACCCTGAGCCGGAACGAAGATAACGAGATTCGCGAATCGGAAATGCGCAGCCGCAATGGCGCCTGGCTGTTTTCCCTGGCCAATCCGCGTGCGGCAGTTCTGCGTGAGGCCTTTGACGACGCTTACCTGCGCCTGGCCGAAAAGGGCGAAGTACCGCCGGTGCGGCGGTTTCAGCAAACCTACGTGGTGCCAGGATTCCCGGAGCAGTACCGGTAACACCGGCAGGCTTTAAAGCGTTGCCAGCACCCGAATGGCATTGGCCGCTGCCGCCGTCCGGTTTTCCACATTCATCTTCCGGAACACCTGCTCCAGGTGTTTATTCACGGTGCGGGGGCTCATCTCCAGAATCTGTCCGATTTCCCGGTTGGTCTTGCCATTGGCGATCCACAGCAGGACATCCGACTCCCGCAGGGTAAGATCAAAACGTTCCCGCAGCGCCGCTGAGGCGCTGTTCTGGTTCTGGGGTGTTTTCAGACGCAACAGGTATTCCTGGCCATCCACCAGGGCCAGATATTCAATGGAGCGGGGCGTGTCCAGTAACTGGATGGGCAGACTGTGGCCGGGATCTGGCCGGTGGCCCAGCCAGTCCTCAAGTTGTTCCCGTACTTCCTGAAAGTCCTCGTGATCCGGCGGCGGCAGGCAACGGCATACTTGCGGGGTACCCCACAGCAGGTTGCCCTCGCGGTCGACCGCAAACAGGTTCTGACCGGCGGTATCGAGCGCGCAACGGGCGCTGCGGGTCATTCTGGCGTTGGCCAGGTGCACCGCCATGCGGGCCAGTAACTCGGTGGTGTCGATGGGCTTGGTAACATAGTCCACGCCGCCGGCATTCAGGCCCATAACCACGTGTTCGGTATCGCTCAGGCCGGTCATGAAAATGATCGGAATGTCCGCGAAGGCGGGGTTTTCCTTGAGTCGCCGACACGTCTCGAAGCCATCCATATTCGGCATCAGCGCATCCATCAGCACCACATCGGGGGTGATGTTCTGGCTGATGGTCAGGGCCTGATTACCTTCCAGCGCCACCAGCACGGTCATGCCAGCTTCTTCCAGTGCATCATTGATCATGCGGATGGAATCGATGGCGTCGTCGACGACCAGTACCACGGTTTTGCGGTCATCAGGATGCTTCATGTTCGGCTACCTCAAGAAGTTCGAGAATCTTCTCGAACTGGAAATCGTTGGTGAATTTGGTGATCTCCTGAACGAAGGCGTCACTGGCGTCTCCGGCATACTGCAAGCTGTGCAGTGCCTCCAGCAGGCCCTTGCGATGGCCGATTCTGGCCAGGTCTGCCAGCGCCTCGCAGTGCTCCCGGGCGGGCAGTTCAAGCGCGCCGCTGGCTGGCAGCGGTAGCGCGGCCAGGGGCTCCGGGCTTTTCTCGAAGCGCCAGTCCAGGCCCATGACCCGGCCAATGGTGTCCAGCAGCAGGTTCAGTCGCACCGGTTTGATGATGTAACCGTCGTGCAGGCGCGGTGCCTCGGCGCTATGGTGGCCCTCGTTGGCGTCGGCAGAGACCATCACCACGGGCAGGTTGTATTTCATTTCCCTGAGCTCGGCCAGCACCTCCCAGCCGCTTTTCCCGGGCATCGACACATCGAGCAGAATCAGGTTGGGGCGCTCCTGTTCCACTCGTTCCGGAACGGTCATGGCATTGCCGGTGTCGCTGATTTCAAAGCCAAGTGGCGACAGCATGGCCCGGATCACCTGACGATGGGAGTCGTCGTCATCCACCAGCAGGATTTTCCGGCGGGCGCCATGGTAGCCGTAGATCCTGCGGGCCGGCGTCGAGATCGAGCGTGGGCTGGCGGAATGCAGGCTCGACAGCATCAGGCTGACCTTGAACACGCTGCCCTCGCCAGGTTCGCTCTCCACCGAGATGTCGCCGCCCATGATTTCCGTCAGCAGTCGGGTGATGGTCAGGCCCAGTCCGGTTCCGGTGCGGCTCTGGCCGGGATTGCGGATACGCTCAAACGGCCGGAAGATGCGTTCGATGTTTTCTGCGGCAATGCCCTCGCCGGTATCACGCACGGTGAATTCCGCCACCTGGCTGCGGTAGCGGAGGGTCAGTGACACGCTGCCCTGGTCGGTGTATTTGATGGCGTTCGACAACAGATTGATCAGTATCTGGCGCAGGCGTTTTTCATCGGTGGTCACCAGTTCTGGCAGAGGGTGAGGGCAGTGGTAGTCGAACGCCAGGCCCTTTTCTTCGGCCTGAAGCCGGAACATGGTGACCAACTGCTCCATCAGCAACCCGATGCGCACCTGGTCACGGTGCAGATCCAGCCGGCCCGCCTCAATTTTTGAGATATCCAGCAACCCTTCAATCAGATCCGCCAGGTATTCGCCGCTGCGGCGAATGACCCCCAGGGCTTCCTTGCGATGAGGCGGTACCGAGTCGTCGTTCTCCATGAGCTGGGCGTAACCGAGGATGGCGTTCAGGGGCGAGCGTAACTCGTGGCTGATTCCGGTCAGATACCGGCTTTTGGCGCCGTTGGCGGCCTCGGCCTGCTCCTTGGCCTGCTGCAGGGCCTGGTCGGTGCGTTCGTGGGCGACAATTTCCTCGGTCAGCAGGCGGGTCTGGCGCCGGGATTCCTCCTCCGCCACTACCCGGCTTTCATGGGCCAGTACAAACAGCCAGCAGATCACTCCGGTGACAATGACCAGAATGAAGAACACTTTCCACAGGGTGACAGACAGCAGCGTAGCCTCGGCAAGCGAAGCCACCGGGGTTTTGAAGTAGATCAGCGACAGCAGCAGTGCGGAAAACCCGTTGATGACCACCAGCAGCGACAGGAAATGCCCGAGCCGGGAGCGCAGTGCCGACAGCAGTGGCGCCGGAAGGAACCGCCCGAGAAACTGCTGCATCTGCTCCTGGTAGCCGGCGCCCGGTTTGCAGGCGTCCTCACAGCGGGCGTCCAGCGAACAGCACAGCGAGCAGATGGCTCCATCGTAGGCGGGGCAGTGGGTGACATCTTCCGGCTCGAAGCGGTGTTCGCAGATGCTGCACCCCACCAGTTGGTGATCGGTGGCCAGGGGCACAAACGGACGGGCGGTGTAGAAACGCCCGCCGGTCTTCCAGGCAATCAGGGGCGCGGTGACCAGTGCCACCGCCAGGGCAATGAAATGGGAAAGGGCCTGGGCGTAGTCACCCAGTACCCCGGTGTGGCAGGTGATTCCCACCACCGAGGCGGTGATCATGGCGCCTACGCCCACCGGATTGATGTCGTACAGGTGCGCCCGTTTGAATTCGATATGGGCCGGGCTCAGGCCCAGGGGTTTGTTGATCACCAGGTCTGCCACCAGGGCACCCACCCAGGCAATGGCGACAATGCCGTAGAACCCCAGGGTCTCTTCCAGTGCCCGATACACGCCAAGTTCCATTACCAGCAGGGCAATGGCGACATTGAACACCAGCCAGACCACCCGGCCAGGGTGGCTGTGGGTCAACCGGGAGAAGAAATTGGACCAGGCAATGGAGCCGGCGTAGGCATTGGTCACGTTGATCTTGATCTGACACAGAATCACGAAGATGCCGGCCATCGCCAGCGAGAGCTCGGGGGAATGGGTGATGTAGTTGAATGCCACCAGATACATCTGGGTTGGATCGGCCGCCTCTGTCGCGGAAATGCCCTGATTCAGTGCAAGCACGGCCAGAAAGGAGCCGGCCAGAATTTTCACCATGCCGATGACAATCCAGCCGGGGCCGCCGGCCATCACCGCCACCCACCAACGGCGCCGTTCCGGGGCGTTGGTGGGCTCGGGAATGAAGCGCAGGAAATCCACCTGTTCGCCAATCTGGGCAATCAGGGAGAACACCACCGCGGCGGCCGCCCCGAACAGCAGCAGGTCAAAGCCATTGTCGGCGGGCAGGCCCACGCCCTGGAACTGCGTCCAGTCGGTGATGGAGGAGGCATCTGCGTAGATGATGAAAACGAAAGGCGCCAGCTGCAGCAGGATAAACAGGGGCTGGGTCCACACCTGAAAGCGGCTGATGGTGGTGATGCCGTGGGTGACCAGAGGAATGATCACCACGGCGCAGATCAGGTAACCCAGTACCAGGGGAATGGCAAACAGCATTTCCAGCGCCATCGCCATGATGGCGGCCTCAATGGCGAAGAAGATGAAGGTAAAGGAGGCGTAGATCAGCGAGGTGATGGTCGAGCCGATATAGCCGAAGCCGGCGCCCCGGGTCAGCAGGTCGATATCCACCCCGTAGCGGGCGGCGTAGTAGCTGATCGGGATCGCGGTCAGGAAAATCACCAGGCTGACCGCGAGGATCGCCGCGACGGCGTTGTCGAAGCCATAGTGCAGGGTAATGGAGCCGCCGATGGCCTCCATGGCCAGGAACGAGATGGCCCCCAGCGCAGTATGGCTGACCCGCGCAGCCGACCACCGGCGTGCACTTTTGGCGGTAAAGCGCAGGGCGTAGTCTTCCAGGGTCTGGTTGGCCACCCATTGGTTATAGCTGCGCCGGACCCGAAAAATATTCTGTTTTACTGCCATTCCCGCCCTGCTCCTGGCCCGCCGGGCCGCCCTGAATTGGTGCGCGTTTGCTGCCGTCACGCACCGGATCAGAAAGCTGGAACAAGAACCGTGCCATAAACCGGTGCAACGGATGTGCGCCTTGGGGTTGCCTGCGGTTGTAACCTGTCTGACCTGGCACGGGTATGCGTCAAATGACGTACCACGCTGGGGTGAATGCCGAATGGGCACCCATGACAGCCCTGAGCAGAATGATTGACGTGGGCACTGTGCTTCCGGAGCGGAGCACGGTACCGGCTTTCAACCACTGCGAGGAATGACCATGGGAACCACAACCATTGCCGCCGGAGGGCGGAGTCACAAGAGCAAAGGGCTACGAAAGAGCCTGGCCACCCTGGCCGCATCCATCATGCTGGCCACGTCGGCCCAGGCGGCCACGCCGGCAACCGATGAGGTAAACACCACCGGACTGGCGGTCACTGACGACACCGTCAAGGTCGGTATCCTGCATTCCATCACCGGCACCATGGCTATCAGTGAGATTGGTTCGGTGCAGGCCGAGAAGCTCGCTATTGAGCAGATCAACGAGTCCGGCGGTGTCCTTGGCCGGCAGATCGAGTTTGTCCAGGAAGACGGCGCCAGTGACTGGCCCACCTTCGCGGAGAAATCCCGCAAGCTGCTTCGCCAGGACAACGTCGCGGCCATCTTTGGTGCCTGGACCTCGGCTTCCCGTAAAGCCATCCTGCCGGTCATCGAGCAGTACAACGGTATGCTGTACTACCCGACCTTCTACGAGGGTCTGGAGCAGTCACCCAACGTGATCTACACCGGCCAGGAAGCCACCCAGCAGATTCTCGCGGGTATCGACTGGGCGGTGAAAGAGAAAGGCGCCAAAACCTTCTACCTGCTGGGCTCGGATTACATCTGGCCCCGTACCTCCAACAAAATTGCCCGCAAGCACATCGACAAACTGGGCCTGAAAGTGGTGGGCGAGGAGTACTACCCGCTGGGCCACACCCAGTTCAACTCCGTGATCAACAAGATCAAGCTCAAGAAGCCGGACGTGATCTTTGCGTCGGTGGTGGGTGGTTCCAACGTGGCCTTCTACAAGCAGATGAAAGCCGCCGGTGTCGATTTCACCGACGAGAAGCCGCTGCTGCTCACCATCTCCGTCACCGAGGATGAAATCCGCGGTATCGGCGGTGAGAACGTGGAAGGTATCTACGCCTCCATGAAGTATTTCCAGAGCCTGGATAACCCCAACAACGAAGAATTCGTGGCCGCCTTCAAGGAAGCCTGGGGTGACGACATGGTGATTGGCGACGTAACCCAGGCGGCCTACCTCGGCCCGTGGCTGTGGAAGATGGCGGTGGAAAAAGCCGGCTCCTTCGACATCGACAAGATCCGTGAAGCCTCACCCGGTATCGAATTTACCAAGGCACCGGAAGGTTATGTCCGCATCCACGAAAACCATCACCTCTGGTCCAAGACCCGCATCGGCCGCGCCAAAACCGATGGCCAGTATGAAGTGGTTTATGAAACCGACGAGCTGATGGAACCCGATCCGTTCCCGGAAGGTTACCAGTAAGCAGCCGTGGCCGGTGCCTTCGGGCACCGGCGTCCGGCTCGGACGCAAGCACGTGTTCTTAAGCGACGGGAGTAAGGGTCATGTTTGACGGATACACCACCAGCGAATTGATGTCGATTTTTGCCATGCAGGGCTTTGCCGGGCTGTCCCTGTTCTCGGTATTCGTACTGATGGCACTGGGCCTGGCGATCATTTTTGGTCAGATGGGGGTGATCAATATGGCCCACGGGGAATTCATGATCCTCGGCGCCTACACCACCTACCTTGTCTCCGGGTTTTTCCAGTCGGTCCTGCCCGGTCTGTTTGGCGGATACTTCTTCGTCGCCATCATTATTGCGTTTCTCATCTGTGCGGCCCTCGGGGCCTTTATCGAATGGGCCATGATCCGGCACCTCTACCGGCGCCCGCTCGACACCCTGCTGGCCACCTGGGGCCTGAGCCTGATCATGCAGCAAACCTACCGCTCCATCTTCGGGGCCCGGGAAGTGGGTGTGGAACTGCCGGAGTGGATGATGGGCGCCATCCAGGTTACCGATCTGGTGGAACTGCCCATCAACGGTCTGTTCGTGATGATCATTGCCCTGTCCATCGCCCTGGGGGTTTACCTGCTGATGTACCGCTCCGGCTGGGGCAAGAAGGTCCGTGCCGTGGTACAGAACCGCCCGATGGCCGAAGCCGTGGGCATCAACAGCGCCGGGGTTGACCGTATGACCTTCGCCCTGGGCTGTGGCATTGCCGGTATCGCCGGTGCGGCCTTCACCATGATCGGCTCCACGGGCCCGTCCTCCGGCCAGGCCTACATTGTCGATACCTTCCTGGTGGTGGTGTTCGGCGGTGCCCAGAGTCTGATTGGCACCATTGTCTCTGCCTTCGGTATTTCCCAGGCCCAGTCCACGATGGAGTTCTTCCTCAGTGGTTCCATGGCCAAAGTCCTCACCCTGCTGGTGGTCGTTGGCATCCTGATGCTGCGCCCGGAAGGCCTGATGGCGCTCAAGGTCCGTCGCTAGGAGACTGTCATGAAAAGCACTTCCCCTTTGAAATGGTTTGCCTCCCGAGAGGGACTCTACTATCTGGCACTGGCGTTGCTGCTGGTTGTCATCCTGCCGCTGGCGCTGGACCCGTTCCGCCTGAACATGGTGGGTAAATACCTCACCTACGCCTTCGTGGCCATCGGCCTGGTGATGTGCTGGGGCAAAGCCGGCATCCTCAGCCTGGGCCAGGGCGTGTTCTTCGGCCTGGGCGGCTACTGCATGGCCATGTTCCTGAAGCTGGAGGCCTCCACGCCGGAGGCCACGGCCATCCAGTCCACGCCCGGTATCCCGGACTTCATGGACTGGAACCAGCTGACCGAGCTGCCGTGGTTCTGGGAACCGTTCCACAGCTTCTCGTTCACCCTGCTGGCAATCGTCGGTGTGCCGGTGCTGCTGGCATTCATCATCGGTTTTGCGATGTTTACCCGCCGGGTGGGGGGCGTCTACTTCGCCATCATCACCCAGGCCATCGCCGCCATCCTGACCATTCTGATCATTGGTCAGCAGGGCTACACCGGGGGTGTCAACGGCATTACCGATCTGCAGACCCTGATGGGCTGGGACATCCGCACCGACGAGGCCAAAACCATCCTGTACTTCGTGTGCGTGGGCCTGCTGTTCGTGTGCCTGTTCGTGGCCCGGTTCGTCCAGAACCGCAAGCTCGGTCGCATCCTGGTGGCCATGAACGCCCAGGAAAACCGGGTGCGTTTCTCTGGCTATGACGTGGCCGCGTTCAAGATCTTCGTGTTCTGCCTGGCCGCCGCCTTTGCGGGCATTGGCGGCGCGCTGTTCACCCTGATTGTCGGCTTCATGTCGCCCTCGTTCATCGGCATCGTTGCCTCCATTGAAATGGTCATCTTCTGCGCCCTCGGGGGTCGCCTGTCGATTCTGGGCGCAGTCTACGGCGCGTTGCTGGTGAACGCCGCCAAGAGCGGCTTCTCCGAATCCTTCCCGGAATTGTGGCCGTTCGCCATGGGCGCGTTGTTCATCGGTGTGGTGCTGGCGTTCCCGAATGGCCTGGCCGGCCTGTACCAGACCTACGTGATGCCCCTGGAGGACCGTCTGTTCAAGCGCAAGCCGAAAGCAGCGGCGAGCACCCCGGCGAAGCCAGCGCCTGCTGCCCGCCAAGAGGAGGGCCGTGATTACGACCCGATGCTGGATCAATACAGCCCGGAGAAATCCTGATGAACGCAGCCAAAGCACAGAGTAAGGACTTCCTGCTCGCAGTCGAGGGCCTGACCGTCTCATTCGATGGCTTCAAGGCGGTGGATGATCTCTCGTTCTACCTGGACCCGAAAGAGATCCGGGTCATCATCGGCCCCAACGGGGCCGGCAAAACCACGGTACTGGACCTGATTTGCGGCAAGACCAAGGCGACCTCGGGGTCCATCAGGTTTGATGGCAAGGAGCTGACCAGACTCAAGGAGCACCAGATTGTGCATTCCGGCGTTGGCCGCAAGTTCCAGACCCCGTCGGTGTTCGAGGACCTGACGGTGTTCGAGAACCTGGAGGTGTCTTATCCACAGGGCCACAGCGTGATGGGGGCGCTGGCCTTCAAACGCTCGGCTGAGGTGGTGGCTGCGGTGGAAGACGTGGCCGAAACCATCTTCCTGAAAGATGCCCTGGACCAGCCGGCGTCGCTGCTCAGTCACGGCCAGAAGCAGTGGCTGGAGATTGGCATGCTGCTGATCCAGAAGCCGGACCTGTTGATGCTGGATGAACCGGTGGCCGGCATGTCGGTGGCCGAGCGCAAGAAAACCGCTGAACTGCTGCGGCGCATTACCAAAGACCACACGGTGCTGGTGATCGAGCACGACATGCAGTTTGTCGGGGATATCGCAGACCGGGTCACGGTGATGCACCAGGGCAAGGTTCTGTCTGAGGGGTCCATCGAGCACGTGAAGTCGGACCCGAAAGTCATCGAAGTCTACCTGGGGCATTGATCATGCTGAGCGTCAAACAACATTCGGTGGCCTATGGCCAGAGCAGCATCATCCAGGACCTGAACCTGGAGGTGGGCAAGCAGGAAATCGTGGCGGTGGTTGGCCGCAACGGTATGGGTAAAACCACCCTGATGAAATCCCTGGTGGGCATGACTCCAAGCCGCGGTGGCCAGGTCACGCTGGATGGCACGGACCTGTCGAACCTGAAGAGCTTCCAGCGGGTGAGGGCCGGCATCGGGTTTGTGCCCCAGGGGCGGATGATTTTCCCGACCCTGACGGTGAAGGAAAACATCGAGACCGGTCTGGCCGCGGTGGGCGAGAAGAAAATTCCGGAAGACCTTTATGAGCTGTTTCCGGTGCTGAAGGAAATGCAGCACCGCCGGGGCGGCAACCTTTCGGGCGGGCAGCAGCAACAACTGGCCATTGCCCGGGCCCTGGCGACCCGGCCCAAGGTGCTTCTGCTCGATGAGCCGACCGAGGGTATCCAGCCCAACATCATCAAGGACATTGCCAAGACCCTTCGGCGCATTCGCGACGAGCGGGGGCTGTCGATTGTGGTGTCGGAGCAGGTGCTGAGCTTTGTGATGGATGCGGCGGACCGGATTCTGGTGATCGAGAAGGGGGAGATTGTGCACGAGGAGCTTCGGGAAGAGGCGGATCAGGACAAGATTGCCAGCTATCTGGCCGTTTGATTATGGGGTTTGGTGCAAGCCGCTGAGGCGGGGACAACCTTCCGAAACACGCCGTGAATACGTCCCTGTAGGCTCGGATGCGCCATCCCTGGCGCATACGGTTTCGGAAGGTTGTCCCCGCCCCATCGGCCCGAACTTCAGAGATAACCTGCAAAGAACCTTGGAGTAAGAAGTATGAGACACGGTGATATTTCCAGCAGTAACGATACCGTCGGCGTGGCGGTGGTGAACTACAAGATGCCCCGGCTGCATACCAAAGCCGAGGTGCTGGACAACGCCCGCAAGATTGCGGACATGATCAAGGGTATGAAGGTGGGGCTGCCGGGGATGGATCTGGTGGTGTTTCCGGAATACAGCACCATGGGGATCATGTACGACAACGACGAGATGATGGAGACCGCCGCCACCATTCCCGGAGATGAAACAGCGATTTTCTCGGCGGCCTGCCGGGAGGCGAATACCTGGGGGGTGTTTTCGCTCACCGGCGAACGCCATGAAGATCATCCCAACAAGGCGCCTTACAACACCCTGGTGCTGATCAACAACGAGGGTGAGATTGTCCAGAAATACCGCAAGTGCATTCCCTGGTGCCCGATTGAAGGCTGGTACCCCGGCGATACCACCTATGTGACCGAGGGGCCGAAGGGGATGAAGCTCAGCCTGATCATCTGTGACGACGGCAACTACCCGGAGATCTGGCGCGACTGCGCCATGAAGGGGGCGGAGCTGATTGTGCGGTGCCAGGGTTACATGTATCCGGCCAAGGAACAGCAGATCATGATGGCCAAGAGCATGGCCTGGGCCAACAACTGTTACGTGGCGGTGGCTAATGCCTCCGGCTTTGACGGGGTGTATTCGTACTTCGGGCACTCCGCCATCATCGGCTTTGATGGTCGTACCCTGGGTGAATGTGGCGAGGAGGACATGGGGGTTCAGTACGCCCAGTTGTCGGTTAGCCAGATCCGTGACGCCCGCGCCAACGACCAGTCCCAGAACCACCTGTTCAAGTTGCTGCACCGGGGCTACACCGGCGTCCACAACTCCGGTGACGGCGACAAGGGCGTGGCCGATTGCCCGTTCGAGTTCTATCGCACCTGGGTGATGGATGCCCAGAAAGCCCAGGAAAACGTCGAGGCCATGACCCGCAAAACCGTGGGCACGGCGGAATGCCCGGTGGGTGAACTGCCGTTCGATGGCAAGGAAAAAACTGCAGGGGCCTGAGCCCGGGAGACCGCGATGCCGTTTATCAATGAGCGGCTGGAAGCCAACCGGGAAACGCTGGCTAGGAACCGGGCCGATTCAGGCCCGATTCGTGTTTCCCGGTTCCGCTTTGAGCCGGACGCCGTAATGGCGAGCCTGCGGGCCAATATCGTGGGCCAGCAGCACGCCCTGGAGGCGATGGAATCCATGCTGGTTCGGGTGAAGGCCGACATCGGTGAAGAGAACCGCCCGCTGGCGGTTCACTTGTTTCTGGGGCCGACCGGGGTGGGCAAGACTGAAACCGTACGGCTGATTGCCGAGGCCATTCATGGCAGCCGCGATGCCCTGTGCCGCATCGACATGAATACCCTGGCCCAGGAGCACTACGCGGCGGCGCTGACCGGCGCGCCGCCCGGTTATGTGGGCAGCAAGGAAGGCCACAGCCTGTTTGATCTTGAGAAGGTTCAGGGATCGTTCAGCAAACCGGGCATTGTCCTGTTCGACGAGCTTGAAAAGGCCAGCAAGGAGGTCACCCGGACCCTGCTTAATGTGCTCGATACCGGCCGGCTGGTGTTCCCCTCCGGCAACCGGCAAATCGACTTCCGCAACACGCTGATCTTTATGACCAGCAACGCCGGAGCCCTGGAAGCGGAAGCGCACCATCATCGCTATCAGCGAGGCTGGCGCCGCTGGCTGGGGCTGGAGCCGGGCCCGCAGGAGAACCTTCGGGACAAGGCTCTGCGCCGGCATTTCGACCCGGAGTTCCTGAACCGGATTGACCAGATTCTTACGTTTAATCCCCTGACAGACCAGTGGCTGTATGCCCTTCTGGAGATCGAACTGGCCGGGTTGAACAAGCGCCTGGCCCGCAAACAGGCCTCGCTGGATTTGTCGGTGGAGCTGCGCAGTGTGTTGTGCCGCGATTACGACAGCCGCTATGGTGCCCGCGAGATGCTACGGGCGTTCCGCCAGAAACTGGAGCCGGCGCTGGCCCGTGCGTTGCTGGCGCATCCCGAGCATTCCTCATTTCTGGCCGAGCTCAAGGGGCAGGAGATAGTGGTGCGCCAATACGTCGAATGACGTAGGTGCCGGGGGCAATTCGCGAATACCGCGCCGCTGGCGTATCGCGGATAGTGAAACGGTCAGCGCAGGCGCCGTCGGGCACTGCGTTCCCAAGCTTAGACGCCGAACGCCAAGAACCAAGGAGCGACCGCTATGGCCGAAACACTCATCAAGATCGATTTGAGCAAATCCGCGTACGAGAACGAGAATATCCACAACCGCTGGCATCCGGACATTCCCATGGCGGCGACGGTCAAGCCCGGGGACGATTTCATCCTCGAGTGTTACGACTGGACCGGTGGCCAGATCAAGAACAACGACAGCGCAGACGACGTGCGCGACGTGGATCTGACCCAGGTTCACTTCCTGTCTGGCCCGGTGGGCGTGGAGGGCGCAGAACCCGGCGACCTGCTGGAAGTGGACATCCTCGACATCGGTGCCTTCAAGGACAGCCAGTGGGGTTTCAACGGTTTCTTCTCCAAGAAGAACGGCGGCGGCTTTCTGACCGAGCACTTTCCGGAAGCCCAGAAATCCATCTGGGATTTCAACGGCATGTTCACCAAATCCCGCCACATCCCCAACGTTGAATTCGCCGGCATGATCCACCCGGGCCTGATCGGCTGCCTGCCGTCCAAGGAAATGCTGGCGGAGTGGAACAAGCGCGAGAAAGAACTGTACGACACCGAACCGGATCGGGTGCCGGGCCTGGCAAACTTGCCCTACGCCGACACTGCCCACCTGGGCAAGCTGGCGGGTGATGCCGCCAAAGAGGCGGCGCTGGAAGCCGCCCGCACCGTACCGCCCCGGGAACACGGTGGTAACTGCGACATCAAGGACTTGTCCCGTGGTTCCAAGGTGTATTTCCCGGTCTATGTGAAGGGGGCAGGCCTGTCGGTGGGCGACCTGCACTTCAGCCAGGGCGACGGCGAGATCACCTTCTGCGGCGCCATCGAAATGGCCGGCTGGATTCATCTGCGGGTGAACCTGATCAAGGACGGTATGGCCAAATACGGCATCAAGAACCCGGTCTTCAAACCCAGCAGCATCAAGCCGCGCTACGAGGACTATGTGATCTTCGAGGGCATCTCGGTGGATGAAGAGGGCCAGCAGCACTACCTGGACGTACACGTGGCCTACCGCCAGGCCTGCCTCAACGCCATCAACTACCTGACCAAGTTCGGTTACACCCCGGCTCAGGGATACGCGTTGCTTGGCTGTGCGCCGGTGGAAGGCCACATCAGTGGCGTGGTGGATGTGCCCAACGCCTGCGCCACCCTGTGGTTGCCGACCGAGATCTTCGACTTCGACATCAACCCCACGGCGGAAGGACCGACCAGGAAGGTCACGCCGGGCACCGACGTACCCCTTTCACCGGACAAGGAGTAAGCCATGCCACTGTACGACTACAAATGCCGGGAACACGGGCTGTTCCAGGAACTGGGCGCCATGGCCGAAGCCGGTAACCCGGCCCATTGCCCCACCTGCAAGGCGCTGTCACCCCGGGTGATTGTGCTGCCGCCGGAGCTCCTGGCCATGGACCCGGCCCGCCGCAACGCGGAGGCGCGGAATGAAAAGGCGAGCCACGAGCCCATCATCTCCACCGCCGACCAGCGGGCCCGGGACGCCGAGCACCGCAAGAGTTGTGGCTGCAAGAAAAAGTCGGACAGTAAACACATGCTGTTCTACACCGCCGATGGCAAGAAGATGTTCCCGTCCATGCGGCCCTGGATGATCAGCCACTGACCATTGCTTTCACGTGTTTGGCCCCCTTGAGGGGCCTTTTTTTATGGCCGATCAGCGGTTTTGCTCCAGGGTGAGGTCGCCATACCAGGCCGTGGCCTGCACGCCGGTGTTGTCGGCGTCGGTCATGATGGCCACGCCCACAATGGCGGGCGGTTCTTCGCCGAAGGCCTGCCGGTAATCTGCCACCAGGTCCCGGGTAACGGTCACCCATTCGCCCACCTGCGACGGCCCCGAGTTGACGGCAATCATCATGGTTTTGTCGGTGTAGGCGTTGGCGACCATGCTCTGCTCTGGTAGCTGATTGGCCCAGATGTAGTTCAGGGCGTTGCCGGGCAGGGTCTCGCCGAACAGCACTTCCACGGTCTTGCGCTTGGCCCGTTCAAAAAAGCCGGCCTTGTCCGGCTGAAACTCAAAGGCGACGTAGATGCGGGCAGGGTAGTCATCACCGGACTTTTCGCGGGCGTTGCCGGCTTCGTAGATGTTCGACACCTTCCAGCGCCATGACAGCGTAAGCGAGTCGCCGGGCACCAGCTCAACACGGGCAATCAGCCCGGAGGCGCTCGCGTCTGCGTCGGCACGGACCACCTGCTGGCCGTCCTCCGTTTCCAGGGTGTAGCGGGTATGTGTCTCAATGTTCGGAAAGGTCAGAGGTTCCCAGCCGTCTTCCAGTGAGGCCATGGTGGAGAACCGGGTTAGCCGGTCTGTTTCTGCCCACACCGGGCTGGCGGCGAGACCGAGCGTCAGGGTACTGGCCCAAAGCAGCGAAATTCTCACATTCATTCCTCAAATCCGGTGGTCTGGAGATGGACAGGCTCTGTTGCAAAAAGTGCCTTGTCTTGGCGCATTCGGCCCTATATAGTGACCGTGTCCTTGGTTAACTACCATATATTGTGATCAAAGCTTGATCATTGAGGTAGTCGGGAATCCGGTGAGAATCCGGAACTGACGCGCAGCGGTATTGGGGAACGAGCGTGGCAAGATGACACTGGCGCAAGCCGGGAAGTCGCCACGTTAGGCAGAGCTGAAAGGTTCACGCCCCTGAGTCCGAAGACCTGCCAGGGATCAGAAGCCCCCCATGGGTTTCTGGACTGCACCTTCGCGATTCAAGGGTGAGCAGATTGGTCAGGCCTGCCCGTATTCGGGGCAAGGTGTGCCACTGCGTTCGCGAGGGTGAAACGGAACCAACGCGAATTCAGGAGAGCACCATGACAGCCACTGCCATTGCCGAACCCCCGGCCCCCGCGACCGATACCCAATCCCTGCAAGTTATCAAACGAAACGGCACCCTGGTGAGTTTCAACCCGGCCAAAATCAGTGTGGCGGTGACCAAAGCCTTCCTGGCGGTGGAAGGGGACCAGGCAGCCGGTTCCGCCCGCATCAACGACGCCGTGCACCGGGTTACCGAACAGGTAGTGCAGGCCATCAGCCGCCGCCTCAAGGCCGGTGGCAAGGTGCACATCGAAGACATCCAGGACCAGGTGGAACTGGCCCTGATGCGGGCCGAAGAGCAGAAAGTGGCCCGGGCCTACGTGCTGTACCGTGAAGAACACGCCCGCCAGCGCGCCGTGGACGAGCCGGTGGAAGCGCATCCGCACCTGACCGTAAAAAAAGCCGATGGCAGCATCGCCCCGCTGGACCTTGGCCTGATGAAGCAGCAGGTGGAACAGGCCGCCACCGGCCTGGACGGCATCAACGGCGACTCGCTGGTGGAAGACGCCCTGCGCAACCTCTACGACGGCATCGAAGAGACCGAAGTCCTGTCTGCCCTGATCATGACCGCCCGGGGCCGCATTGAACGGGAACCCGACTACAGCGCCGTAACCGCCCGCCTGCTGCTGGAACAGCTCCGGCTGGAAACAGCGGAAGCCCTGGACCTGCCCCGCAGTCTTCCGCTGGCAGAGATTTATCCACAGGCCCTGAGCGCCTTTGTTCACGCCGGTATTCGCTACGAACTGCTGGACGAAGCCCTGGCGGCCTTTGACCTGGAACGCCTTGGCAACGCCCTGAAACCGGAGCGCGATCTCCAGTTCGGCTTCCTGGGCCTGCAAACCCTGTACGACCGTTACTTCCTGCACTGGAACAAGGCCCGCCTGGAACTGCCCCAGGTGTTCTTCATGCGGGTGGCCATGGGCCTGGCACTGCGTGAGGACGACCCCAACGCCCGCGCCATCGAATTCTATGAGCTGCTGTCCAGTTTCGATTACATGGCCAGCACGCCCACCCTGTTCAACAGCGGCACCCGGCATTCCCAGCTGTCGTCCTGCTACCTGACCACGGTGGGCGACGACCTGGAAGGCATTTACGGGGCCATTCGCGATAACGCCCTGCTGTCGAAATGGGCAGGTGGTCTGGGCAACGACTGGACCCCGGTGCGGGCCCTGGGTTCCCACATCAAGGGCACCAACGGCCAGAGCCAGGGCGTGGTGCCGTTCCTGAAAGTGGTCAACGACACCGCCGTGGCCGTGAACCAGGGCGGCAAGCGCAAGGGCGCGGTCTGTGCCTATCTGGAAAGCTGGCACCTGGATATCGAAGAGTTCCTGGAACTGCGCAAGAACACCGGCGATGAGCGCCGCCGTACCCACGACATGAACACCGCCAACTGGGTGCCGGATCTGCTGATCGAACGCATGCGCGAAGACCGCGACTGGACCCTGTTCTCCCCCAGCGATGTGCCAGATCTGCACGACCTGTACGGCAACGCCTTCCGCGAGCGCTACCAGCACTATGAAGCCCTGGCCGAGCAGGGCAAGATCAAGCTGTTCAAGAAAATTCCCGCCAAACAGCTGTGGCGCAAGATGCTGACTGTGCTGTTCGAGACCGGTCACCCCTGGATCACCTTCAAAGACCCGTGCAACCTGCGCTCCCCGCAGCAGCATCAGGGCGTGGTGCACAGCTCCAACCTGTGTACCGAAATCACCCTGAACACCAGCGCCGATGAGATTGCGGTGTGCAACCTGGGCTCGGTGAACCTGGCTGCCCACATCAAGGACGGCGAGCTGGACGTCACGCGCCTGGAGCGCACCGTGAACACCGCCGTGCGCATGCTCGATAACGTCATCGACATTAACTTCTACGCGGTGCCGCAGGCGCGCAATTCCAACCTGAAGCATCGCCCGGTGGGCCTGGGCCTGATGGGCTTCCAGGACGCCCTGTACCAGCTGGGCCTGCCGTACTCCAGCCCGGAAGCGGTGGAATTTGCCGACGTTGCCATGGAGCAACTCAGCTACTTCGCATTGCGTGCCTCCGCCACGCTGGCCGGTGAGCGAGGCGCCTACGACACCTACGAAGGCTCGCTGTGGAGCCAGGGCATCCTGCCGATGGATTCGGTGGGCCTGCTGAAGGACAACCGCCGGGACGGCGACCTGTCGCTCAATACCAACAGCCGCCTCGACTGGACCCCGGTGCGGGAGCTGATTGCCAAAAACGGCATGCGCAACAGCAACGTGATGGCCATTGCCCCGACCGCGACCATTTCCAACATCGTGGGCGTGTCCCAGTCCATCGAACCGGCGTACCAGAACCTGTTCGTGAAATCGAACCTGTCCGGCGAGTTCACCGTAGTGAACCCCTCGCTGGTGCGTGATCTCAAGGCCGAAGGCCTGTGGGACAACGTGATGGTGAACGACCTGAAATACTTCGACGGCAGCGTGCAGCAGATCGACCGCATCCCCGCCGAGCTCAAGGCCCGCTACGCCACCGCATTCGAGATTGACCCGCGCTGGCTGGTGGAAGCGGCGGCCCGGCGCCAGAAATGGCTGGACCAGGCCCAGAGCCTGAACCTGTACATGGCCGAACCCAGCGGTAAGAAGCTGGATGCCCTGTATCAGCTGGCCTGGGAGCGTGGCCTCAAAACCACCTACTACCTGCGTTCCCTGGGGGCCACTGGCGCCGAGAAGACCGCGCCGGTATCGGCGCCACAGCCGCAGGTGTGCAGCATCGACAATCCCGACTGCGAAGCTTGTCAGTAACCATTTACTTATTTGGGAGGCACCCACATGCTGGACTGGGACGACGAACCAAAAGCGCAAACCACTGCCGCCGCCACCGGCGGCCCGGCGCCCGTGAATGTCGACGACAAGCGGGTGATTAACGGCGAGACCGACATCAACCAGTTGGCACCGTTCAAGTACCCCTGGGCCTGGGAGTACTTCATGAACGCCAACAAGAACCACTGGACGCCGCTGGACGTGAACATGGCGCAGGACGTTCACGACTACCACCACCGGCTGACGCCGGCGGAAAAACACGTGTACGAGAACGTGCTGGCGTACCTGACCACCTCCGACATCCTCGCCATGCGCAACATCGGCCTGGCGGTGATGGAGAAGATGAGCGCGCCGGAACTGCAGATCTACCAGGCCCGCCAGGTGTACGAGGAAGCGCTGCACACCTGGACCTACCAGCACTGCATCGAAACCCTGAACCTGGACCAGAGCGAGATCTACAACCGCTACCGCGTGGTGCCGGAGATCAACGGCAAAATCCAGCTGGCCAACCGCCGGCTGGACGCCGCCATGCGCTCCGACATGAACCTGCGCAACCCGGACGAGCTGCAGGACTTCGTGATGTCCTACCTGTTCTTCGCCGCCGTGTTTGAGGGCTGCTGGTTCTACAATGGCTTCAGCCCCATCTTCGCCCTGCAGCGCCGGGGCCTGATGCGGGGCACGGGCGAACAGTTGCAGTACATCCTGAGGGACGAAGCCATGCACTTCTCCTTCGGCCTGAAAGTGGTGAACCAGATTCTCGAAGAAGAGAAAATCACCCTGGACCCGAAAGCGGTACGCGAGATGTGGGACGAATCCGAAGCCGCGGAAATGGCCTACGCCAACTACGTGCTGCGGGACCCGATTCTGGGTTACTCGGCGGAATACCACAGCGAACAGTTCCGCTTTGTCGCCAACCGCCGGGCCCGCACCGTGGGCCTGGAAGAACCGTTCCCGGGGGCGAAGAACGTGTCGCCCTGGCTGGACGAGCAGGCCACCCTGCGCAAGGAGAAGAATTTCTTCGAAACCCGGGTGATTGAGTATCAGACCGGCGCGCAGCTGGAGTGGTAAGTTTCTGCTAGGCTAGTGCCATACGCACCGGCCTGGCCGATTCGCTTTGAGGCAACCACCATGACCGACCCTCGCACACCCATCTTCTGGCGCGACGCCCGCATGCCCCATGTGGAACTGCGCAAAGTCGAGGATGGGCGCGGGGTCTGTTATGCCCTGCACACCCACCGGCACTGGTCGATCGGCGCCATCACCGGCGGTGAAAGCACGTTCCTGTACCGCACCGACCAGTACCACGTGAGCGCCGGCACGCTGGTGTTGATGAACCCGGAATGGCCCCACGCCTGTAATCCCATTGATAACCAGCCCTGGGCGTATCTGATGCTGTATGTGGATTCCGCCTGGCTGACCCGGCTCAGATTTGAAGCGGGCCTGCTGCCCAGCGAAGACTGGCAGGACCTGGACACGGCAGTGATCACCGACCCCCGCCAGAACCAGGACTACTGCACCATGGCCGATTGCCTGCTGGACCCGGGCCGGGACCTGCTGGAAAAGCAGAGCCGGGTTGCCGAGTATCTGCTGGACCTGATGCAGAGCCTGGCGCAAGCGCCGGCCCGGGGCATTCCGCGACCCTCGGGCACCCTGGCCGCGGTGGCTGAGTACCTGGACAGCCATTGTACCGACGAGGTATCGCTGGACGACCTGTGCCGGCTCAGTCGCTACAGCCTGGGGCATCTGGTGCGGGCGTTTCGGCAAAGCTACGGGTTAACGCCCCACGCCTACTTGATCAACCGCCGCATACAGCACGGCCAGAGCGAACTGAAACGCGGCGTGAGTATTGCCGACGCGGCCCTCAACGCCGGCTTTGCCGACCAGGCGCATTTCCAGAGAACCTTCAAACGCGTGGTGGCGGCCACCCCGAACCAGTATCGCCAGCCCTCAGTCCAGCAACAGGAACACGCAACTTCCGGCAAGTAACAGCGCCAGAACCCGGTTGAACCCGCGCAGGATTCGCGGCTGCTGTACCAGGCGGCGAAGCCCGACCCCGACATACACCCAACTGGCCAGCGACAGCCAGCAAATGGGCAGATACAGCCCTGCAAACAGCCAGAGCAGGGTGCTATCGCCGCCCTCGGTAAACGCACTGATACCCGCCACCGAAGCAAGCCAGGCCTTGGGGTTCAACCATTGCATCAGGGCGCCGGTGACAAAGCCGGGGGCCGGGCGTGCCTCATCCTCACTGAGATGGCCATCGGCGGTGGCCAGCTGGTAGCTCAAGTACAGCAGGAAGGCGACGCCAGCCCAGCTCAACCAGCGCTCGAACCCGGGCGCGTGTTCCAACAGCGAATTCAGGCCCAGGCCCACCGCCATAAACAGCGCGATAAACCCCAGAGTGGCCCCGGTGACAAACACCAACCCCTGAGACACCGGATAGCGCGTGCCACTGCTCAGGCACACCAGATTGACCGGCCCCGGCGATACCGAAGCCACCAGGGCGAAGGCCGACATCGGCAGGATAATAGACAGACTCATAGCATCAGCACTCTGTGAACCAACGGAGGCGCCCAGTGTGCCCGGAGCCTTGTAACCGGTATTGAACAAAATTGCGGTGGCTCGCCGCCGGGCATTTGATTTATGTTTGAAGAACCCCGTACCCACCCAGACCGGATGAGGCCAATCCCATGAAAGTGGCGGTTTTCAGCACCAAGCCCTATGACGAACAGTTCCTGGCACAGGCGAACCAGGCCAGCCACCAGCATGAACTGGTGTTCCTGGAACCACGCCTGAATGCGGCCACTGCGGCACTGGCCAAAGGCTTCGACGCGGTATGCGTGTTCGTGAACGACCAGGTGGACGCCAACGTACTGGAACAGCTGGCCGCCGGCGGCACCCGGGCCGTGGCCCTGCGTTGCGCCGGGTTCAATAACGTCGACCTGAAAGCCGCCGAACGCCTGGGCATCGCCGTGGTACGGGTACCGGCGTATTCCCCCTATGCGGTGGCCGAACACACCGCTGCCCTGATCCTGACCCTGAACCGGCAGATCCACCGGGCCTACCACCGCATTCGTGATGGCAATTTTGCCCTCGACGGCCTGCTGGGGTTCGATCTGCGGGGCCGCACCGTGGGTGTGGTGGGCACCGGCCAGATTGGTGTGGAAGTGGTGCGCATCATGCGCGGGTTCGGCTGCCGCGTGCTGTGTTACGACCTGCACGCCAACCCGGAGGCGCAAACGCTGGGCGCGGAATATGTGAGCCTGGACGAACTGTTCCGGGAAGCCGACATTGTGACCCTGCATTGCCCGCTCACCCCGGACACCCATCACCTGATTGATGCCGCAGCCGTGGCCAAAATGAAAAAAGGTGTGATGCTGATCAACACCAGCCGGGGCGCCATGGTGGACACCGCCGCCATCATCGAAGGCCTGAAATCCGGCCAGGTGGGCTACCTGGGGCTGGATGTGTATGAGGAAGAAAGCGACCTGTTCTTCGAAGATCTCTCCAATATCGTGCTGAAAGACGACGTGTTCGCCCGTTTGCTCACATTCCCGAATGTGGTCATCACCGGCCACCAGGCGTTTTTCACCCGCAACGCCCTGGAAAGCATTGCACACACAACACTCAGCAACCTGGCGGACCTGGAATCCGGCGGCGGGTGCGCCAACCGGGTGCTGGCCGCCAACGGCAGCACCTGAACTGAGACAAGCCGCCCGCGCCTTCGTACAATGCCGCCATGCCCAGACCCTTCTACAGAACCGGCCCCGACCACCGCGCCGGGGCACCGGTCAGCTTTTTAGACGTGCGCCGGCGGTTCCAGTTTCGATCCGTCGAGATTGGCCGTTGGGTAACCGAGCCTGAAAAACAGCGCAGTGCCGCCCTGTTCTACGATGCCCTGTGCGACCTGATGATCATCCTCGGCGGCACCGAAAGCCTGATCTCCCTGCGTGGCACTTTGGCTTTGCAATACGGCATTGGCGGCCGCCCGGGGGTGTCTGCCCATTACACCCCCGCCACCCGCAGCTTCGCCCTGGCCAAAAACGCCGGCCCCGGCAGCATCGCCCACGAATGGTTTCATGCCTTCGACCACTATATCGGCGACAAACTGTTCCCCCAGGTACCCCGGGGCCAGTTCGCCTCCCGACAATGGCTCACCCGCCAGGACGCCATCCAGCACCCCCTGAACCAGCGCCTGCAAGCCTGCTACCAGGTCATCCTGCTGGACGACAGCGGCCAAAACCCCAGCCCCCTGTTCCGGAACTCCGCAAAAGCCGACAAGGCCGCCGGCGTGCACTACTACAGCCAGCCAGAAGAACTCTGTGCCCGAGCCTTCGAAGCCTTCATCCAGGACGCTGCAGTGAAGAATGCCTTTCTTGTGAAAGGCACCAAAGAGAGCGAAGAAGCCCGCCTGGGGCTATATCCACAGGGCGAACAGCGCGACCGGATAAACGCCGCCTTCCGAACCTATTTCCATTCCCTGGGCCGCGCGTTGCAGCAAAAACCGGCCTAAAAACCGGAGTTATACGAACGCGTTCGCAAAACCCCGGGCAGGCTCCGGAAATTGTTGCTAACCTTCTGATAAGTTTGAAAAGGAAAAACAGGGCGGGCGGAGTTATACGCCCCCAACATGGAGCAGGGGTGGCTCGAACACGGGCGTATAACTCCGGCGGTAGCCGTGGTGGGTTCAGGTAATCTGCTGATTTTATAGGTGAAGCTGGGGTTTGAGCGGGCCGAGAGTTTTGGAGTTATACGAATGCGTGTTATACGAACGAGTTCGTATAATTAGCTGTTAAATCAGTAGTGATACCGGAGCTGGGCGATAAGCAAAGCGTCATCCGTGACCTTGTAAACGATTCGGTGTTCCTCGTTGATTCGGCGGGACCAATAACCGGCGAGACTGTGTTTGAGGGGCTCGGGTTTACCGACGCCTTCAAACGGTTCTCGCTTGGTCTCCTTGATGAGCTTATTGATTCGATTAAGGATCTTTTTGTCGGTTTTTTGCCAGTACAGATAGTCTTCCCAGGCGTTCTCGGAGAAGATCAGTTTCATTCAAGAAGTTCCTTTTCCTGACCACCGCCTTGCTCCAGCTCGGCGACGGATTCCACCAAACGACGGGCGTTCTTTGGCGCCCGAAGAAGGTATGCAGTTTCCTGCAGTGCTTCGTAGTCCTCAAGGGAGATCATGACCACGGACTGGGATTTGCTCCGGGTGATGATCACTGGAGAATGGTCTTCACAGACCTGCTCCATGGTTTTTGCTAGATTGGTTCTAGCGGCTGTGTAGCTAATAGCATCCATATGGTTGCTCCTGTACAGGATGTTGTTCCTGTTCAGGATACCGTACAGAAAAAGATTTAACAATCGGCTGCACAGCGACCGATTTTCCGCCGCTTCGCGGCTCCAAACCGGCGCGTGAGCCGGGCGTTAAATGCCGGTGATAGCCAGGTCCAGAGCTCCAACAATCTGGTCTCTGAAGTGTGAGAGGGAGCCAATGGGACTCTTGAGGTGTTTTTCGGGCACTGAGGAAACTTGAGGAGTTAACAGTAACAGCTCCTGGTCGGCAAAGCTGATTTCCGGAGTGAGCCCTTGCATGGCTTCGCCACCGAAGGCAGAACGTTTGCCCAAAGGGATAACAATGCGAGTTGCCAAATCGCTCAGGAGGCTGCTCTGAATATCCACTAGGTAAGGGTACTGAGCCTTGCTGGTTTTGCTTGGGTTGGGGTACACATCGAACTGCGCCATCAGAACTCCCGGAATTCGTCGCCGAAGCATCCATGTTGTTCAACGAAATCGTTGTAACTTTTTATCGCAGCCCGATTTTTTTCAACCCATTGTGCGGCTTCGCGTTTCGAAAGCTCTTCTTTCAGAGCGCGTTCCAGGGTGGCAGACAAGTTAATGTTCAGTTCCCGGGTTTTACGCAACAGATCACTGTTGATAGAGAGGTTCGCTGCTTTTTTGGGGGCGGCTGAATTATAGAGTTCGGCCATGAGGGCCTCCGAGAAGGTTTAGAATACACGGTCTGATATTATGCGCATGACTATGCGCATGCAAGCATTTAACCAGTGGCTGTTGTCGGACGCGCCTGCGCTGGCGCTCCGGCACGCCGCAAAGCCAGGGCGTTAGAGAAGAAAACAGGAGAAAAAGTTTGCCATACGAAAGTTTGATGAAGCGCTATCGGGACCAAAATCCTCGAACTGTATTCGCCCATTTTCCATACCGCGGAGATGCCGGGGAAAATTGGGAGACTCCCATGAAAAAGCTAGCAGAAAAGGCAAGGCCTGAGCAGTGGGACTTTCAAAGAGCGGAGTTCAAAAAGCCAAATGAGGATTACCCCATACTCAAGAATTTTTTGAACTACACGTTCTTGCGGCTTCAGGAACAGGATAAGATTCGATATTCCGATGATGGTAGTCGAGCCTGCCTCAACACAGGGCTTCAGACACCAGAGGGCAAGGATATTTTCGCAACTTTCTATCGAAACGGCCAAGCCGAGCAAAAACAACAGCCTGACTGGACATTGTTTGGCTACTTTGATGCTTACTCTGACAAAGTTAGAGATTTTGAGCCACTACCCGATATTGCCACCTTCACTGATGACCCCGCTGACCTCATTTATGATCACCGGTATGATTTTGAAGTGCAGTACGAGCACATCATCAATGACAATGAGGATCGCTTACCTGATGTTTTACAGGGTAATCCGCAGCTTGCCCGCAATGCGATTGAAGGCGCTATTGCGCAGTTGAGAGCTAGGCTGAGACGGAACTACAAGCTCGCAGTTCCTCATTGGTACAACGGAAAAGTTCAGCTTCTTCTGCCTCTTTCTATTACTGATGACCAGTCTGCTGATGTTGCTCTTGTTGTTGAGAGAGACACCGGTAGAAGGAAGTATATGGTAAGAACTGTCCTAACAATGGAAATGGCATACATTGATGCTCGCATCATATGTGCACCTGATAGGGAATGGTTGAACCCTTAAGGCTCTAACAAATGGCTGTTGTCGGACGCACCTGCGCTGGCGCTCCGGTGCGCCGCAAAGCCAAGCGTGTGTGCCGGGCATGGCGCAGAACTAGGGAGGTGAAAGTCCTCCTGCCAGGTGTTCGCAGAGCCGAAGGCTAGGAGAAGGGCAAGGGCGTCATCGCGAGGTGGGGTCTGAAGG
>NZ_JBRJHG010000026.1:0-27270 GCF_053628895.1 Marinobacter sp. MBR-105
GCAGCTTTGCCGTGGAATCAGTGGCAGCTTTCGCGTGGAATGGGTGGCAGGCTTCGTCTGGAATCAGTGGCAACCTTGGTCTGGAATACGCATTAATGATTATCCCTATCGCATATGTCTTCATTGATGATATGTTGTGGGAGGATCCGACGGTTCACGATAAGATAGAATATTGGTATTGGGCATCCCTCTTTTCCGGAAATTATATTTTTAATCAAAACAAGTGCATATTCCGGCCCATCGTGACCGCCCATTCCGTTTGAACGTGACCGCCTGTTCCGGGCGATCGTGACCGCTCATTCCGTTTTATCGTGACCGATTTCGGGTCGTTTTCCGGAATCGCCGGTCACGATGCCGGAGCCACCGGTCACGTTCCTCCGGAATCACTGCCAAAGCGCTGGAATTCTTCAACTTTATCCGGCATACCCGCTTCTTTTTCATTACGAGGAAGAGCGGATGCCGGCTGCGAGGATTTCCATGCGACAGATCATCGAGGTCTTGCGCCTCAAGTACGAAGCGGGCCTGAGCCACGAGCGCATTGCCCGTGCCTGCAGCCTGTCCAAGGGCGTGGTGGGCAAGTACGTCAGCCTGGCCCAGGTTCAGGGTATTACCTGGCCGCTGCCAGAGGGGGTGGATGAAGTCCGGCTGGAATCGCTACTGTTCCCGGCCAGGACGCCACCCGCACGCTTTGCTGAACCCGACTACTTCCAGGTCCACCAGGAGCTAAAGACCAAGGGCGTCACCCTGCAACTGCTATGGGCCGAGTACGTGGAGCGCCACGGTGACAAGGCCTACCGCTACAGCCAGTTCTGCCACCACTACCGGCTCTGGCGGGGGCAACAACGGCGCAGCATGCGCCAGATCCACCGGGCCGGGGAGAAGGTCTTTATCGACTACTGCGGGCCCACTGTGCCGGTGGTGGACCGCAGCACCGGTGAGATGCGTAAGGCCCAGGTCTTTGTGGCCGTGCTGGGCGCGTCCAGCTACACCTTCGCCGAGGCCACCTGGAGCCAGTCTCTGCCGGACTGGATCGCCTCCCACCAGCGGATGCTGGTGTTCTACGGTGGCGTGCCGGAACTGCTGGTTCCGGACAACCTCAAGGCGGCGGTCACCAAGGCGGATCGGTACACGCCCCAGATCAATGAGACCTACGCGGAACTGGCGGCCCATTACCAGACGGCGGTACTGCCAGCACGGCCCTATAAACCCAAGGACAAGGCAAAGGCTGAGGCCGCGGTGTTGCTGGTCGAGCGCTGGATCCTGGCCCGGTTGCGACACCGGACGTTCTTCTCCCTGGCCGAGCTGAATGCTGCCATCGCGGAGCTGCTGCCGGCGCTCAACCAGCGTCCGTTCCAGGGACGATCCGAGAGCCGCCAGAGCCTGTTCGAGGCACTGGACCGACCCGCACTCAGGCCGCTCCCCGCAACGCCCTACGTCTACGCCGAGTGGCGCAAGGCACGACCGGGCATCGACTACCACATCGAGATCGACAAACGCCTGTACAGCGTGCCTCACGCTCTGGTGGGCATGAAGCTGGATGTGCGGGTCACCGACACCGCCGTGGAAGTCATGCACAAGGGCCAGCGGGTGGCGCTGCATCCCCGTCACGGCAAGAGCCGCTTCGTCACCCTGACCGAGCACATGCCCAAATCCCACCAGGCCCATCAGAACTGGTCTCCCGGGCGGTTCCTGAACTGGGCCACGGACATCGGTCCCGCCACGCTCGATGTGGTTCAGCGCCAGCTCAAGGATCGCCCACACCCCGAACATGGCTACCGAGCCTGCCTGGGGCTGTTGAACCTGAGCCGACGTTACAGCCGTGACCGCCTGGAACAGGCCTGTGCACGGGCGCTGTCCATCAACTCGGCCAGCTACCAGAGCATCACCTCGATCCTGAAGCAGGGTCTGGACCAACTGCCTCTGCCACTGGCTGAGGAGGAAACGGAACTGACCGATCTGCCTGTTCACACCAATGTTCGTGGCCCCCGCTACTACCACTGATCCCGGAGAAACCTATGCTGACTCAAAACACTCTCGACACCCTGCGCCAACTCAAGCTGACCGGCATGTGCGATGCCCTGGAGCAACAACGGGCACAACCCGACACCCATGACCTGGCGTTCGAGGAACGCCTGGCCTTGCTGATCGACCGGGAGGTGCTACACCGGGAAAACCGCCGGCTGGACCGCCTGCTCAAGGCGGCCCGGTTGCGGGTTCCGGCCTGCGTGGAAGACATCGATTACCGCCATCCACGGGGGCTGGAACGCTCCCGCATGGCGGACCTTGCCAGCTGTGACTGGATCCGCCAGTCCCTGAACCTGTGCATCACCGGACCAACCGGTTGCGGCAAGACCTGGCTGGCGTGCGCCCTGGGCAACCAGGCCTGCCGACAGGGGCTGTCGGTGCGTTACCTGCGGGTTGTCAATGGCCATTTATTTTGACCCACCTTTGGCCAATAAAATTGACCCACCTTTCATAGTCTAGCTTGTTGTCTTCTGCTTTAGCCGATAGCTTTCTCCTCCCAACATAAAGATGTGTGAATGGTGGATAACCCGGTCAATGATCGGCACCGCCACGTTGTCGTCGTGGAAGAACTCGCCCCAGCTGGTGAAGTCCTTATTGGTGGTCAGGATGATTGAACGGTATTCGTATAGGCTGTTGATCAACTGGAACAGGTTGTATCGGGCCTGCCGGGTCATCGGTAGATAGCCCAGTTCATCAATGATCAGCAGGTCGTACTTGGCCAGTTGGCTGACCCGCTTTTTCAACTCACCCTTCATCTCGGCCAGCTCTAGTTCTTCCACCAGATCGAGAGCGTTGCGGAACAGTACCCGGTAGCCGGCCTCCACAGCTTTGTGGCCAATGCCGATGGCCAGGTGGGTCTTGCCTACACCGGGCGGGCCGATGAACACCAGGTTGTTTCGCTCGTCGATGAACTGGAAGTCCAGCAAGGCATTGACCTGGCGTTTGGTAATGGTGGTCTGGTGCCGGTAGTCGAAGCCCTCCAGGCGCTTCTCCGCTGGGAACGCAGCCATTTTCCGGTTCCGGCGGATGCGTTTGTCCTGGCGCTGGGTCAGTTCGTGCTCGGCAAGCCGGTCCGCGAAGCTGAGATAGGACATCTCGTTGGCTTCAGCCTCGGCCAGCAGGTTGGTCAGTTCGTCGGCGGCCGCGCTCAGGCGCAGGCTGCGGTAACGGGCCTCGGTCTGTTCAAGCTGGCTCATGGGTCACCCCCTGGCCACTGGAGCGGCCAATATGGCGGTAAGCGCTCAGATCCAGTGTTTCTTTTGGTTCCGATAGCGGTTCCGGCTGTCGCTCCCGGAGAACGGCGGCCTGGGCTGCTTCCAGATAACTTTGCAGCCGTGTCGCGGTCATGCCGGGACGCTCTGCCAGCGTCGTAATTAATGCCGGATCCACGGGCGCATGGCGCTTGAGCAGGTCACGGGCAGCCACCAGCTGGTCCTTGTAGATCTTGGGCTCGGAACGCTTGAGCTGTTGGCACAACCGTGGCCCGATGTCACTGCCGATCAGGTCGTTGATCTTACCCTCAAGGGCGGCCACCCGCTGGGCATGATCCCGGTAGTGGTGGGTGTTCTTGATCACCTTGCCTTTATCGGCACACAGAGCATGGCTGGCAATGACTTCCCCTGTGTTCAGGTCGCTGATGTGGAGTTGGCCGCCGGACTCCAGAACGCCCACCCGGGCCTGTTGCCAGGCCATGGGCACAGAGTACTTGTTGGCCTTCCAGGCGATCAGGCCGGTCTTGTCGGCTCGACGTGTCTCGTGGGCCACAGATTGCACGCAAGCTGGTGACAGGTAAGCCTCCAGGTGTTCTCGCTCATCCCGTTCGAAGCGTTCCCGGGGTGGCTCTCCGGTGGTGCCGTGGATGCGGACATTGGCTACGCTCTCAAGCCAGTCCTGCACGTGCTGGCGCACGTGCTCCTGGTCCCGGAAGACCTCACCGTAAAGGCAATCCTGCTTGACGTACTTCACGCCAGCTTCCACCTTGCCCTTGCTCTCCGGGTCATAACCTTCGCAGGCATGGATCCGGAACCCGGCCGTGGTGGCATACTCGTGGAACCGTTGGTTGAGGGTCAGCTCCCGGTACTGTTCGTTGATGACCACCAGCTTGGTCTGATCGTAGACGCATTCCTCCGGCAGGCCACCGAAGTAACGCAGGGCTTCGTTATGGAGTTGGATAAAGGTCTGGGTATCCAGTGGGCGGAAGGCCAGACCCACGTACATCAACCGCGAGTAGGACAGCACGAACACCACGAAGTGCAGCGTGCGCTCTTCGCCACCAATCAGCACGCCGCGCAACTCACCCGGGTCCACCTGACACTGAACACCCGGCACATCGTCCAGAATGGGTTCGTAATAGCGCATCTGGGCTGAGGCCACTTCCCCCTTGAGCGTTCGCACATAGCGGCGAATGGAACGATCCGAAGCTGGCAATTCACCAACCTTCGCTTGCAGCTTGCGGGCAATTTTGACGGCGCTGAGCTTGGGGAATTCTTTGAGAAGATGAATCAGATAATCCCGGTGATCATCGAGGCGCTTGGTGCGTGAGGGATCTTCTATCTGTTCCGAAATCGCGTTCTCATCCATCCGCAGATACTTGCGAACGGTATTGCGGGACAACCCCAGTTCCTGACTGATGGCGCGGATCGACAACCCTTTGCCGTTATCGTGCAGTGCCTTGATCTTGTGTATCACAACCCACTCCTTCACTGACATGCCCCCGGCCATCGATAAAAGCTGGGGACAGTAGCTGGTTCTGTGGCCTGACGGCCACTCGGAGGTGGGTCAAAATTAATGGCCAGTAGTGGGTCATTTTAATTGGCCATTAACACGGGTGCCGCGCCTGTTCGAGCAGGTGCGCATCGCCCACGGCGATGGCAGCTACGCACGACTGATGAACCAGCTGCTGAAGACCGACCTGCTAATCCTGGACGACTGGGGCATGCAGAAGGTGACCGCGCAACAACGGCAAGACCTGATGGAAGTAATCGAAGACCGGCACGGGCGAGGCTCAACGCTCATCGCCAGCCAGCTACCCACGGAGCACTGGCACGACTACATCGGCTCCGCCACGCTCGCCGACGCCATCCTGGATCGGCTCCTGCACGGCGCTCACCGACTCAATCTGAAGGGGGAATCACTGCGCAAAGCCAAAGCACAAAATACGGAATCAGTTGACCCATCGTGACCGCTCAGAGTACAAAACCGACTCCAGCGCGATGGCCGTGTGCAAATCGGTCACGATCCCCGGAATGACCGGTCACGTTCGCCGGAATACGCAACAAGAAAAGTATTGATGACGTTGTCAATCTTTATCGTTGGTGTGTGAAAGATATTACCAACCCATTTAAATATCGACATGACAAGGTATTGAAAGATGAGCATTTTGGGGACCGCGATCTCCTCACGCTTAATCGGACAGGGGAGTGGCCCGGAAAAGCTGTTCATGCTGCAATCTTGCAGTATACATTGAGTACTCTACCTAGAGACTTTCTATTTGACGCAAATGTGCGTTTGCTTCCGTGGAAAATCTCAGGGACAGATTCATTTGATGGTAACAGAGACAGGCTTGAGGTCCACGATCATCATGTATTCCCTTTAGGGCAAGCTGCTAGTGTAGGGCAATCCTCAAGTGAGTTGAGAGCCGATAAGAGTCATCCACTCAATAGTCCGCTCAACCGAACCCTTATTTCAGCTAAAGCAAATGGAAGAATCTCCTCGTTACCGACAGAGAAATATTTGCCGAAACTGGGTGACGGTTTGGCTGAAGCCATCGTAGATTGGCACTTTTTGCCATCCATCAGGCAATACAGCGGAAGTAAAGAAATAGATTTTTATAAGAGCTTACTAGACGGTCGATTCGACAAATTGAACGTCGGAATTCGAAAGGAGCTTGCGAATTTGGTAGAAGGCCTAGATTGATCTTTGTTGAAGAAAAAGGTGCCGTTTGGCACCTTTTTCTCACTTATGGCATGCGACACAAAACTTTGGTTGACCATAAACGTCGTCTATATCAATTAACTCCGAGTCTGGTCTTAAAGGGTTTTGTTTTTTTCTTGCTTTTATTTTTAGAAGGCGTTTCTCGTAATCCTCTTTGATCTGCCGAATACGCGCAGGTTCCGTCAATTCGTCAAGCGACTCCCCTTGACTCCAGGTAAAAGGCGAGCCGTGTTCCAAAGCATCTTTTTCGTAGGCTTTGGCTTCGTCGAACGCCTCAGGATGGCGTTCTTTCAGGCGTACCCATTCGATCTTCTGTTGGTAGAAGCAGAAGGTGCAACCGCTCCGTGATCTCCATTCGTAATATTTTGGCCATCCTAACCCAGAGCTCTCCAAGATTTCAGCTACGCCTGGCTTGTCGATTCCATCGTCTTTAAATGGAAGATGGATCTTTAGACTATCTTGTTTGGCGTTATACCCTTCGCGATAGGGCTCGTCGGCCCGAATCGCGACATAGCTGTGCACTGTCATACCTTCCTCGAGGAATGGCTTAATCCATTCCTCAAAGGGCTTCAGCTTGAGCTGGCGCGTGCACCAGCGTGTCTGAGCTGACGGTAGGAAGTTGTTGTATTGTTTAAGCCAATAATCGAAGTCGCGATTTGGATTCAGCCTTAAAATTGGTTTTCCTAAGAAGCCTTCAAGCTTGCCCAGAAATTCGTAGACTTCCGGCAGCTCTTTTCCGGTATCGGTAAAGAAGTAGTCGATGTCTAGTTCTGGGTAATTTTGGCGCATATAGATCGCTAGTGCGGCGCTGTCTTTTCCGCCTGACAAGCCGAGCACGTGCTTTTCATGATGTGGCATCGGTGTCCTCCAAAAAACTCAATTGTTCGGTGTCGGTAGCTAGGCTCATGTATTCGCTGCTCAACTCAGCAAGAGCTGCCAAAATTACAGCTTTTTTATTCGAAGTATCTGACTGGACTGATTTTTTTAGTAGTGAAACCAGTTCGTCAACTTTTGGTCGGTCGCTCTCCGTAATCTGGAAATCCGCTTCCATTGGCTTGGGTTGCCCGTCCTTGGAGATGATTATTGCCATCGCGTGACGCTTGTCTTTTCGACCTTGGACTCGAGCATACGATTCGGTTCTAACAAACTTTTGTGCTAACGCTGCAGTCTCAATAAATGCTGAGTCTAGGTCCGCGTCGACCCAGTCTCTGGGCGGCTTATTTGCAGCCAGGCTCCCGACACCTTCTATTGATGCGTTGGTACCATCAAGCACCGCAATTCGGTTTGTAAATGCATCCAGCCTGAAATCTCCAGACATTTGCTTGATATTTTCGGCGCGGTCTCTAAGTTCAGTGAGGGCTTGTGGAGAATCGCTAGGAGCCTGGAGCTCTGTCAAAAGCATGCTAGACATGCGTTCCAGCATTTTTGGATAGGCGTCAACGAGCTCTTTCATTGCCTCTCGTATGGTCGTTATGACCGAATTTGCTACTTCTTCCTTTTGGATATCGGCGTTTTTCTCGTACACGCCGGGGAGGTCTGAGAAAAGCAACTGGTTGGGATCACTCGCATGCTTGAAGATTGTTCGAACCTTCATGGCGGTAGAGGAGAGCCTTTGGGTGCGTTTGGTCCAATTCGGAAGACGGTCGAAGATTGCAACTAGTCCACGAGCAACGTCGATTGGCGCTAATTCTTTTAACGGATTTTCCGTATCTAACTCACGTACAACTTCAGCCAAACCGGAAAGAAGGCTTTTCGATAGGTGACTGAGGTCCATCCATCTAACTTGGATTGATGCTGGATCTTTCGCTAAGTAATCAACATCGAGATCACTAAACAGAGGTTGAAAGATACCTTCACGATAGAAAGCGAGGTTGCTGCGTTGGGATAAGATAAAAGCAACTGCCAGAACTGGCATTAAACCTCGTTTAAGACCGATCGGTTTATCTTCCCAAATCTCGTACAGCTCGTCGATTCCAACGGATCGATCTGCATTGGACTCCAAGTGCTCCGCAGCTTTTCTCCATGCTGGGTGAAGTCGGCCAGCGTCCTGCTCCCAGTTTGGCTTGAGAAAGTCGAAGCCCTGCGCTGTGGGGCCGTAGAGTTTGGTGTGTTCAAGTAGTGATTCGAACAAGCCCCCTTCAGCAGGGTACCCAGTAATACCTAACCTTCTCTCGCCAAGGTTGTTTGCCATAGCTTTAAGGAGCGCATTTTGGGCAGCAACGGCACTGCTAGAGGGCTTTGTCCTATTGAGAAGTTCGTTTTTGATCCGCGGAGAATCCGGATAAAGTCGCTCTGCCACATCAGACACTTTGTTGTTCAGTGCTCTGATCGTCATGCGCTTAAGTTCTTGCCCATTCTCAAACCAAACGGCATTCAACATCGCTTGTTGAAGCTCTGCTTCCAGTTGGTTTTGTAGGGCAATGAGGCGGCTATTCACCTCTCGGTGGGCAACCAGGTCACCCTGAATTTCCGTGTGCTCCTCACGTACTTTCTCCAAGGCTTTTAATTCTTTAGCAAGCTCGATGATGGTCCAGGCCTGCAATGGAAACCCTACAATGACATTCAGGCCTTCCTTTACTGCTTTCTTTGAAGCTTCTTTGCAGCGTGTACGAGCCGCTTGGCTGTCCTCTCCCTCAGTGGGCAGCGCTAATAAGTAAAGGCCTATCGTCCCTTGGTGGGGGATAAATTGTGCAGCATTTGAAGTTGCCGCTGTTAGGGAGCCAAGCTGAACATCAAACCAGCGCAGTGCACCTGTCTCAAAATAATGACGTTTGGCAAGAATGGGTTGCATTCCAGCCATGCGTTGCAGCGTTTCAAAATTTACGTCGCGAACTTCCTGCAAAGCCTGTTCAATGGCTGACTCGATATCAAAGTCGCTACCGGCATAGACCGCATAAGAAGACATATGCTTTCGGTAAATGACAAAGGACCAGCGTCTGAGATCCTCCAGGGCGCTATCAACCACCTCTTTGGTGGCTTGAACCGTCGTATATAGGAGTTCCTGGCTGGGATAAAGTCCGGAGCGTTCACGAAAAAGATCGAGCACTGCAATCGTTTTGAGGAGCTGAATATGAACGGGGCTGCCTCCGTTCGCTTCACAGCGGTCAAGTGCTTCAGCCGCCATTGCCCAGCGATGTCCATCAGGTGATGCAATAATGGATGGCTCTAGATTCACTCTCAGGTAATCCCACAGACGACTGGGGCTGTAGGTTTCCTCGCCATCTGACATTCTGAGAAAGTCTTGGAAGCCGTTCGGTTCTGCGGAATTAAGAAAACCGAAGAGACTCCGCTGGTTCTGCCCAAACCGCCGGCGGGAAATAGGGCCGAGCAGGGCGGCAACTACTGGGTGTAACGGCCATGTGTTCTCAAGTAGAGACGCTAGGTTTTCGCTTACTCCCGGTTTATGGGAGCGTATTGTCTCCGCAGTAACCGAGGACTGGTGACTCACAATACTAGAGTCATGGTCTGAGTGAATCGCCCGCGCAAGCAGGTCAATCTGCTCTTCTCCAGCCGTATTGACGGCGAGGTCTACGAAGCGCCCTTGAATCTTTGACCATTCATCGCGAGCATCACGAGATAGTCGGTTGGCGTATTCCTCAAAAGCCTGGTGAAGGATACCGATGACCACGAGCTTCCCGTTTGAGCGAGAGGCGATCTCCGCTAACTGCTGGAAGAGATAGAGATCAGAGCCATCGCGAGCAGCGGATTCAAGGAATTTACCCATTTCATCAATAAATAAAATGAGCCCGGCCTTTCCTGAAATGTTGTTCGCTGCATTCAGCAGTGTTTGAACGATATTCGTATCATTCCAGCCTTCGTCGGGCTCTAGGTAGGCTAACCCGTTTTGTATCAGTGCATCCCCAATAACCTTTCGGGCAGAGGCTCGTTGTCCCACGACAGGGATCGTGGTCCAGCCTTGTTTCCCAGGAGGTAGAGCGCTCCAGACTTTCTCTGCGGTATCTACACCGACGGCACGTTTAGCCTGATCTCGTTGAGTCTTACTTTTGGCTGTTAGCGCACTCAGGGCAATGACCAGGCTGGATTTACCGCTCCCGTAAGGGCCTGTCCAGGTGAATGCCGCCTGGCCACTTTCGGTGATATGGTTGGCCATGGTTGAGAGCACGGCAGCTGAGGATTCAGGGCAAATGAAACCGGTTAGAGCATCTGGGTTTTGTAAATCGGTGTCGATCCGGATGGAGCGCTGAAAACGCCTCTCAACGTAAACACTGTCTGATAGCGGCATTAGGCAACCTTTCCTTCGTATTCGCCTTGGTAGTCGATGTCGATTAATTGAAGAGCTTCGTGGTCGGCTATTTGTTCAGATCTTACTAGCTGTTTTAGGCCGGCTGTTTCAGACCATTTCAGCTGACCATTCGTCGACATTTCTATGCGTGTTAATCGGTCAGTGAGCTCGTCCTCGCTTAGTTGAAAGACCTTTCCTGGTGATCCAGGCTGATGGGCCAGGGCTTCCAGTGAAATAGTGTTCGCTGAGGAATAATCGTTCCAGAAGTTACATACAGCGTATGCAAAAACTCCGTCACCTAGTGTCGCTTTAGGGCCTCGGACAACTCTAAACCCGTCCTTTTTTCCGATTGCTTTAAGAAGGCCTAGCTCAGTGAGGGGGGATTCCATGGTATCTTCATGCGTCTGCTTTCCGGTTGCAGGTTTAGCTGCGTAGGTTCGAACAAAACACTCAACATCCCGTTTAATGGTAGATTTCGACATTCTGGACCAACCCTGTTCCGTGCCTAGCTTGTCCAGTGCTTGGACGATGTTGTCGCGTTCAAAGCTATCCGTAGGGAAGTGACTAAATACCCAAAACCAAGTGGTTAATTTTTTGTTGGAGGCGAGCTTCCAGTGAAGTAACCAAGGGGTAGAGGGGTACTCCATGAATGGATCTAACCCATTGTCATCGAATATTTTTTTTCCGATTTCGCTTACTTCAGCCTGATTGCCCTTATTCCCGGGCTTGATGACGTCGCATTGTGTCGCCCAATGACGAATGGATGCGACCATATTTTTGCCGACGCCGAACCGAGCAATTGCACCTTCATCATTAAAGACGGAGTGGTCATTGTTGCTCGCTTGGGATTCCTTAACCGCATCGTATGCCTTCTTTAGCCAACCGTAGCGCATTGGGAAGGTTTCGTGGCCGGAAAACTGTGGTTGATACCCTGATTTAAAAAGCGGACTGTTAAACATTTTTTCCCCTGGATCATCGCTCCAGTATCGACAATAATGTTTGGAGGGCGTAAGGTCAATGGAATATTAGACTGGAGATAGGTTCCAGTTGAATTCTTGCTCAGCGAGGATGAAATGCGCGTTTCTGATTCGATTTATCTTGATTATCAAGCATCTACGCCTGCTGACACCCGAGTGGTCGAGGCAATGCTGCCGTATTTTACTGATTCCTTTGGAAATCCACACTCGTCAAACCACATTTTAGGGTGGAAGTCGGCAGATTCGATTGAGTCTGCCCGTTATGAAGTGGCTTCTTTGGTCGGCGCACTTCCCGAAGAAATCGTCTTCACCTCCGGCGCAACCGAAGCGAACAATCATGCAATTTTCGGCGTGCTTGCGGGTAACCAAACCGATCGCAAGACGATCTTGATTAGCGCGATTGAGCATAAGTGCGTTAAAGAGGCCGCGTATTTTTTTGCCCGCCAGTTCGGGCACAGGATCATGGAGGTCCCTGTGCTTGAGTCGGGTCTAGTAGACCGAGCTGCATTTCTTTCTTTGCTGACGGATGATGTTGTGTTGGTCAGCGTCATGGCGGTTAATAATGAGATTGGGACAATTCAGGATGTCGCATGGTTAGCCGAGCACGCTAAGCGTGTGGGGGCTATTTTTCACTGCGACGCGGCCCAGGCCCCAGAGGCCATTGATTTGGACGTAGTAGAGCTTGGAATAGACTTGCTGAGCTTGTCTGCTCATAAAATCTATGGTCCGAAAGGAGTGGGCGCGCTTTATATAGAGTCTTCATTGCAGAATGATTTTCTGCCACTTGTTCATGGGGGCGGGCAACAGAGCGGTTTACGCTCTGGAACTCTTCCAACCCCTTTATGCGTTGGTTTTGGTGTCGCCGCTTCGATCATTAGGAAAGAGGGGATTCAAAACAGGGAAAGGCTCCAAGAGTTGTCATTTGGTCTATTGGAGAATCTTCGTCGGGCGAATGTGATATTTTCAATCAATGGTGATGCTATTAACCGCCATCCTGGCAACCTGAACCTCGAATTCCCGGGCATTGAAGCCGAATCCCTGATTAATATGCTTCAGCCATCAATTTGTGCTTCCACTGGTTCTGCTTGTAACAGTGGAATTATTCAGTCGTCGTACGTTTTGCGATCAATCGGTTTGTCAGAGGAGCGCGCTTCAGCTTCGATTCGTTTTAGCGTCGGGCGATTTTCAGATGAGGAACAGCTCGTAGAAGCAGCGAATAAAATTGCAATCGCAATATCTAGTATTTCTCCCTAGGACTCTTTTGGTAATGGCTGGTAGCCAGCCATATCACAGCAAATATCTTACTGCTGACGATACGGTCGACCGTTTCAACCATCCAGCACGATTACCCCCGTTCGAGTGATGCGACATGCCTCGACGCATGAATTGGGCATACTAAGGCATCGTTGAGTTTACGGGGGCTAGTCAGGAATGCATTCTGAAAAAATTAGAGTGGCAGTCTATGGAACCTTAAAACAAAACCAATCTAACCATTGGTTACTCGCCGATCAGGAGCGTTGTGGTGAGTTCCAGTGTGATCTGATCACTTTGTACGATCTCGGCCCTTTTCCCGCCGCAAAATTGAGTGATAGTGATGGAGTCCGTGTAGAGGTTTATGAGGTAGACGACGAAACCTTTACTCGACTGGATGAGCTAGAGGGATTCAACGCAGAATCCCCGGATTCTGGCCTCTACAATCGGATCCAGATACAAACCCCTTTCGGACTAGCCTGGCTCTATATCTATAATCACGATGTATCCGGCTATCCTGAAATACGTTCAGGAGAGTGGTTCCAGTGCCGCAGCTGATCTGCACAACGGATGAAATTGGTTATCGAGAAGGCAGAGACATCCTGTTTCTGTCCTTTCGCGATATTCCTGAGCCAAGCTCTTTGGATGACGAGCCTTGGGAACGCATACCGGAAAGAAAAACTATTCTCCGCTGGCTTGATGACCAAGGGATATCTTGGGAGCCGTGCCTGCATTGTTCTCCGGGAACATTGGCGACCCCATACCGCGGAGCAATCTATCTGCACGTCGCGCCAGATGAGCGCAGCGAACGATACCAGAAACTTCTGGCGTTTCTAGAGGACAATACCGGGCGGTGTCGTTTTGCGGGCGTGGATTTCTGGCTGGTGCCGCTGGAAAAATCGCTTAAGTGGTACGAACAGCGTCAAGCCCAGCTAGATTAGTCCGGCCGGTTCCAGAATTTCCAGTTCGCCATCAATACGGCGCATTAGCCATCGTTTCAGCTGCGGGCTGCTATCTATGTACGTTGTTACAACGAAATGCCCGGCCTTTTCTGAATCTTCCACCAGTTGTTGCTGTCGGCCGATAGGGCGATTAAACAGCGCTTCGGCCAGTGGCCGCTTCACGCGGATGACGAGTTTAATGGTGTCCTCAACGCCCAAAGCAACGGCCTGTGCAAGGTCCGGTTCGAAGGAACTGTCGTTGTGTGTAAATTTTGCCTTTGCTTCGGTCATCCGGTGTAGGGGCAGCATGGTGATACTGTCTTCCGGCATTTGCGCGTTGGGATCTTCGGCCAATAGGTAAAGAATCTCTTCCTGTAACAGCAAGCGCACTGGCAGCAGATCCCGGTATGCTTTGCTGCCGTCCAGGGTTTGCAGTGTTATGTCGAGTGCATCGCCATTATCGAGGGCTTCTTCGATAGTGGCTTGAACGTCTGGATTAATAGGCGGCGATTCAGGGCGCATGGGGTCCGGAAGGTACTGGATAAGTTGCATCCATTTTTGCGTGCTGTTGTCTGTCTCTGCAGTCTGGCTGGCCTGGTTCCAGATGGAATCCAGGCGCCGCAGCACGCTGCTGGGCAACCGGTTATACGCCTGCTGTTTGAGCATGGCCAAGGCCAGAGCGGCGTCTTTGTTGTTGAACAGTGTTTCCGGCAATAACCCTTTTAGCGATGTGAGGTGCCAGTAGTTGGTGCGGCCGTTGTCGCCTTGCTGGCTCTGCCTCTCAATCACATGGCCGAAGATGGCCCTCAGGCTCTCCAGGTCTCTCTCTATGGTGCGTTTTGACGTTACGAACTTGCGTTCTTCCAGTTCTTTGAAGATCTCGGCTGTGGACTTCGCCAGCCCGGGCCGGGGCAGTAATTTCAGAATTTCGATTTGTCGTCTTAGCTGATCGCTCATTCTTATCAGCCTTTCGATGTTTCGGAGTTGTTGCTGAGATCGATCAGGGCGAGGGCAACGTGTTTAATTCGATCCTTTTCAACGAGCTTGTTCTGCCAATCTTGCGGGATGGCTGGCTTGCCATAATGACAGCCGGCAAGTTGCCCGGTAATGGCCGCTACCGTATCGCAGTCATCGCCGAGGTTGGCGGCCTGGAGTATGGCCTCTTCAAGGGTATCGGTTGTGCTGAAACACCAGAGTGCAGCTTCCAGTGTATCCACCACGTAGCCTTTGGCTTTGATCAGAGCATCGGGTTTGTTCAGGTAATCGCCGTTCGCCAGGGCTCGTATCTTGGCGCTTGTCCATTCAGTGTTCTCGGCGGCTTTTAGGCCGGTGGCTTTGTCCTGGCCGTTCAGCAGGCTGCACAGGATCAGTGCCAGGCACTCGCCCGCTTCCAGGCACTCGGGGGCACCGTGGGTTGTGCGAGTACTTTCCCTGGCCCAGTAGCAGGCTTTTTGTTCATCCGGGTACGCCGCCAATACTGCAGGCAGTAACCGCATCAGCCCACCGTTCCCGGCGGCCAAAGCGTGGGTGGAACCGCAAAAAGGTTCATCGGTGTATTTGAACTGTTTAAGGGCCTGGGCGAGGGTGTTGCCGGGTGCTAACCGGTATTTTCCTGGCCAGCCTTCGCCTCTTTCATAGAAGGCTTCATACCGCATCATCTGGTCTTTGGCGTTGAACCCACCATTAGCCACCAGGCTTTCCCCAAGACAAAGTGCCAGGCCGGTGTCGTCAGACCACTGCCCGGTTGGCAGTGGCCCGTTTCGGTTGTCCATGCCGGTGATCTGATAACTGCCTCTGGGGCTGAATTCCACGTGGTTGGCCAGGGCATCGCCACAGGCTAAGGCAAGCAGTCCGCCGGTGGCGCGTTCGTTCAGGTTCATGGTGCTTCCAGTTGTGATGCGGTTTGTTCCGAATGGGTATCAGTTTACGGGCGATGGCCGAGTTCAGCCAGTATTCGGACTGGCTGCGTCAAAATATGTCGCGTTCGTTCCGTAAACTTTTCTACTTAAAGCTGGAGGATTGTGAATGAAGTGGACCGATCTGATTGAACAACACGTGGAAGCCCGTGGTGTAGATAATCCAGCCCCGGATGCGAAAAAGCTACTTCAGTTATATCTTTGCCGGCTATTGACGGCGCCTGATGGTCATTTGTCATTTGGTCAGAAAGATGCGGTGCTTACTGGAACGCTCCTGGGTTTGTCGGAGGTGCGGGGCTCCGAAATAGTGGAGGGGCCGTCTACTAGCGCAATAGAAAAACAGTTGAACTTTCAGCTTGGTTGTCTGGGGGAGGAGGAGAGCACTGAGGTATGTGCGAAACCAGCCCCTTATCCTACAAAAGAAGATTTCAGAGCTTCATTACGCCACCGCCAGGCTGAGCTAGAGCACCAACTTGTGGCGGTTTCCGAGGCTCCTGACTTGGGTTTCAATACCCTGCTGGAAACATTGGAGACACGCCTGAACCTGACACCTGCCGAACTCAAGGTTTTGACGTTTATGATTCTGCGCACCCAGTTTCACTGGGTACGGAACATCGTCACCGATGTGAACACGGTGGATATTTTCCATGGGTTCCGTGTGTTGGGGTTTTGCTTGAAAGAGCCCACCTCTGCTATCTCCGAGGCCCTGGGGGAAGGTAGCACTCTGGCCATGGCCGGCTTTCTGGCTAACAAAAAGATGAATTCCCAAACGGATATTGATGACTTGGTAACACCGGGTCCATTGCTCCGTAAATTGGTGGAAGCTGTTGCCAATCAGAATGGTTCCTCCGAGAGCTATTCTGAGATGATGTTTGAGGAGATTTGCCCGCTGGCACCAAGCTCTGCCTTTTCATTGTCTTCCTTCTCGGGAGTAGGTGACCTGCAGTTGGTCATCAACTACCTGCGCCACTCTATGGACAGGGGAGCCAAGGGTGCGAATGTGCTCCTGTATGGCCCACCGGGAACGGGAAAAACCGAGCTTGCGAGAGCGCTGGCTAAACACATTGGAAGCCCGCTTTACGAGGTGCCCACCATTGGCGAATACCAAACCTCTTTGACGGGTTCAGAGCGCCTGGACTCGGTGTACCTGGCACAATCCTTTCTTCAGGATCGATCAAACGTGATGTTGCTGTTTGACGAAATGGAAGATGCTTTCCGCGATCACCGTCAATTAGCCAAGGGCTGGTTCAACAAGTTGTTGGAGCAGAATCGGGTACCGACCATCTGGATTAGCAACCGTGTTGATCACATTGATGCTGCCTTCCTGCGTCGCTTTGCGCTCGTTCTTCCGGTTCAAGACAACGCTGCCGCTCGCGCGCGTAATGTTGCGGATACGCTCCAACCGCTCCCTGTCAGCAGCGAGTGGGCGGCTGCCTTGGCCAAAAAACCGTGGATGACCCCGGCCTTGGCCAACAATCTGCGTGAAGTAGGCGCGCTGCTGCCGGCCCACCAGCCACAGCGTAATCAGCATCGCTTGCAGTCTGTGTTAGAGGAGCGGCTGACGCTTGCGCGGGGCGAGCCTGTGCGAGTGACTATTGCCGAAGAGTGCCCGGCGTCATCAGGTTTGGCCTTTTCCCAGAAATGGCTCAACACTACTCCGAGCCTTCGTAATGTCGAGCGATTGCTTCGCCGTGGTCAGCCGGCCCGCTTGTGCCTCTATGGGCCTCCAGGTTCAGGCAAAACCGCCTATGCGGCCGAGCTGGCAAAACGCCTTGGCCGTCCATTTACCCTGGTAAGTGGTAGCGATTTGCAATCCTGTTTTGTGGGTGAGACAGAGAAGAAAATTGCCGGCATGTTCCTCGAGGCCGAGCACACCGGTTCGGTTTTATTGCTGGATGAAGCTGACACCTTCTTGTTCACCCGCGAAACTGCTCAGCGTTCTTGGGAAGTCAGTATGACCAATGAGTTTATGGTGCGAATGGAGCGTTTCAAGGGCATTTTTCTTGCTACGACGAACCGTATGGACAGCCTTGATTCAGCGGTTATGCGCCGTTTTCAGCTAAAAGTCCACTTTGGTTATCTGAATGCGGTACAGCTAAAAGGCATCTTGGCCAAAAGCGTAGTGGATCCGGAGCGGGTTGCCCAGTTGCCGGAGTCGTCGCTGGCAGACTTCTCGTCAGTGACACCAGGATTGATTCAAACCGCGCTGAATCAGCTTGACCTATTGGGGGTGCGCCCCAAACTGGATCGTTTGCTCAAGACGTTGGCAGAGGAGCAGGCATTGCAGATGGGAGGCTCAGGAAAGCGGATGATCGGGTTTCATGCCTGATCATCCTCACGATTTGAGAGATATCTTCTCTCCCCAACTCACCGGGCACTCTCCATCTTCTGCAAGTGCCCAGAGAACCGGATAGCCAGGCGCGTGCTCGGGTGCCCGGGCAAACCCGTCAGTAAATACGATCAAGGCTTGGGGCGGTGTTGTCTCACAGGCCTCAAAGACCGGCATGAAGTCCGTACCTCCACCCCCTTCGATTTCTAACTCGCTGAGACGATGCAGGTCCTGTTCGGACAGCATTTGATCACTATGTATTTTGGTGTCGAACACCATAAGGCGCAGGCTTACGCTGTTGAACCCGCCCAGGATGGCTTTGAGTTCTCCCAGAAACTGCGGGATGTCTCCTATGCAACTTCCTGAGTTGTCCAGCGCCACTGTTATTTCAAGGAAACTGCTTCGACGGCTGGGTAAATAGAGCCCCTGGTAAACGTGTCGGCGTGAAGGTGGCAGCCATTGCCGATCTCCGCCTTGCTGCTTCTGCAGAAAACGGTTGAGCAATTGCTGCCAGGGAACCTTTGGGGCTCGTATGTGATCCACGATGCGCCTGAGGTGCCCAGGCAGGTTTCCTGGTATGCGATCCCGTTGCTGAGCCACGGCGATCAGACGCTGGCGCCAGGCCTCACTAAGGGCTTGTTCTTCCTGGCCATTGGCAGGCGTTTCCGGATTGAAGTCCGGATCGAGGGTAACATCATCGGTAACCTGACTCAGTGCCTGCTCCAGGTCATGGGTATCCAGTACCTTTTGGCCTTTTTGGGCCTGTTCGAGACCATTTAGCAGGCGGGCGTAGGTTTCTTCCGCAGAAAACTCCTGGAAACGGCGGTCCCATAGGGCATCTTGGGGGCAATGGCCCAATTCAGCACTGAGCAGGTGGTTTACCTCATAGTCGCAGGCCTGGTTCCAAAGGGCTGGGTTGCGGCCCAGCTGGCGGCGAAAATGGCCCAGAGCACAGTGCCAGACTTCGTGGGCGAGAATGAAGCGACGGTCTGCCGTTGACCGGCCTGCCATAAACCGGGCGTTGAAGAAAATAGCTTTGCCATCCGTGCCGGCCGTAGGCAGGCGGCTGTCTACCACGGGGGTCAGGTTCAGCTGCATGGCAAGCATGGCGGTGAAGGGTTGCGCTGTCATCATAAGAGCACGGTCCTCTTCGAGGACCTTCCGCATTTTGCGCTTAAGGGCCTGATCTTCTTCGCCTGGAAGATGGGGCGTAATGGCTTGGGTCGACTTCATGCCACTTTCTCCAAGTGTTGATTGAACACTTTGCCGTGTTTGAGGCTCCAAGCCTCAAAGTCCGGATGGCAGAACAGCTCCATGGCACGTTCTTCCTGCAGGTTATCGCCCTTTGCCGCGGTGGCATCCAGCAATGCCAGAGTCGCAAAATCGGAGGTCAGTTCTTTGCTGATCTTGAAGAATTGGCTCAGGCGTTTGGCCTGCTGGTTCTGTGGCCCTTTCCAAAGGTGGTGTGCCAGGCTGCTGCAAAAGGCAAAACGCTGATCAGCCCGTTCCGGTATGACAACAGGGCATTCACCTCGCAGCATGGCAGGTACGTCCGGCAGCTCTTTGCTCCAGCGGCGGAAGGCCAGGAATTCTGTGCTGGCAGGTGCGCCTATCAGGCCCTGAATAATCAAGCTGAGGGTGTCTTCGTTCAGGCCATCGCCTGCATGTTCGAGGCTTTTGGCAACGCGGGTCCAGCTGCGCGGGCTTGGCCAGCCTTGCTCGATGTTGCCATCCATGTTGAAAAAGCATTCCGGGCGAAAACGCACGAAGCCGATAACGTCCGGGTGCAATTGATGGGCGGCGGCCCACTGGCACCAGCTGTCCAGGTCTGCCTCTACATCAAGGTGGCAGAAACGGTTAGCCAAGGCACTTGAGAAGGTTTGCGCCACGGCCCGGTCCTGGGCACGGTTGCCCGCAGCAACCAACAGCCAGCCATCGGGGAGACTGTAGAGATTACCCAAGCGGCGATCCAGAATCAGCTCATACGCAGCGACCTGCAGGGAGCGGTCCGCCGCGGTGATTTCATCGAACAGGATGATGCCACGGCTTGCCGGGTCTCGGGGCCATTCGCCCGAGATGAGCCAGTTCACAGAGTCCCCATCCGGTACCGGAAGGCCGCGCAGGTCGACAGGTTCACGCTGGGACAGGCGAATGTCGATAAAGCCGATGCCGGCCTTCTCGCAAACATCGCGAATAATGCTGCTTTTACCCACACCCGGTGGGCCCCATAACATAATGGGCGGGAGGTGATGTGCCAGTTCCGGCTGGGTGCCTAACAGATCCACCTGATGGCGAAGGATACCGTGAATCTGGGCCGGTGTTGCGTAGCGGGTCATGCGGCTTTGTTCGGTCATATCAGGCATCTCCTTCAAACAGTGAATAGGTGTTTCCGGTTACGATATTGTTGTCTTCGTCGTCTTCCTCTTCTTCGTCTGAAACACAGGGGGTCAGAGCAATCTGCATCAGCTTTTGACGGTACTCATTGATTTTGTTGCTCTGCTTGTAAAACGGGAATGTGCCGATGCGTTGGGTAAACCAGCCGTCGGGTTTTCGGGAAATAGCCATCAGTACGCCCCGGAACACACCTGGGCACATATGAACAATCGGTGGCACGGACTTCACAAGAGTTTTCAGTGGCAGCACGTTACACAGGAAGGTGATAACGGTGCGCTGATCGTCGTGTGAAATCCCTTCCCGGAGAGTCAGCCGGATGATTCGAAGGGTTGGATCCCGTTCTTGGCTGCGATTTCGGTTAAGCAGGTAGTCATCACCTTTACTCAGATATTCGCTGATGCATCGGATGGCCAGGCGATGAACGTCGTCGTAATCCTCACCGTTAAGAGCGAGGCGCAGCAGCGTTTCGAAAGCTTCATCACTGCAGCAGGTGCAGGCAATGATGTCGGCATAGTCCGCAGCGGCAGGTACGGCTCGGTGGCAGTATTGCCAGATTTTCAGATCTGCTTCCCAGCCTTGGGGAGCGAGGTCTGTCGGGAATTTCCAATGCCAGTAGAGGTCTGCTTTGACCATGGCCGCTTCATTGAAAGGTCGTTTGGCTGCCCTGGATTTTCCACGGTTATCACGATGGCGAGCGGCAAGCTCTCGGCGGGTCTGCCAGATTAATTCCGGAGCAACGCCGTGTTCACACAGTTCCTGGATCTTTTGCAGGCTCAGCACAACCTGCTCACGCTCATGGGCGTTGGCCAGAATGCTGAGGATGCCGGAAAGCTGATCTGTGTCACCGTTCCTGAACCGCTCCATACAGGTATTTAGCGAAGATTCATCAAAGTAGAACCTGGCACTGGCCATCAAAGGGGCCGGCAACGCCCCAAAGCACTCTACATCCATGCCCAATGGCAGATTTACATGCTGGAGCTTATTGCAGTGATACAGGGTCAGGCTCTCGCCAGCAGGGAAATTGAGACTCCGCAGGGTTTTGCTGTGGATGCGCGCGTGCTTCCAGTTATCTGCAATGGTCAGTTCCTTTGCCACCGCCTGTTTCTGGTAGACGATGACCCGTTCACCGGTGCCTGAGATCCTTTTTAAGGCAGGGGCGGCATAGACTTCCAGTAACAGGCCATGCCCGGAACCATTGATGGTGCGAAGATGCGGAACCTGCTGAAAGACGGCTTTGCCGGAGGTGCTCACTTGCACGTGGCGCAGGCCACCGACGTTGAGCAGTAGCCAGTCATTGCCAGCACCAAGAGTAAGTTGATCGTGCTCCAGTGGCATATCACCGGTTACCATGACCAAGCCATTCCCGGACGGCTCTGCAGGCTTTTCAGTGGCCGGTGAGCACAGCACTCGACTCCAATGGTGATGATTGGGGGCCGATTCCAGGCGTGTTTGAACCGTGTCCCAAGCAGCGTCAATCTCGCTGACCATGCCACTGATGACGAAGCCCTTTGGGGATTTCTCGGAATTGAAATGAACAATCGCACCGGGATGGCCGGCGGGTAGATTAACTGTCGCCAAATCCGGCAGGTTACTAAGCACCAGATGAGGGCGTTTGAGGGGCTTAAGACGTTTGATATGAATGGTTTCCAGGTTCGGCGCGTCCAGAATATCCAGTGCAAATACGCCCGGCTCATCCACTTCAAGCGCCGTACCCGGAAAGCCGGCAATGCTCGCACCGCCTGCGGTATCTCTGGTGATGTAATCCTCGTAGTCGGCCATTCAGTCCCCCTCTTTTGCTGACGTGTAGTCATTATGGGGGAGGGGTGCGACAGGCTATGACGTTAGAGCCACGAAGATTAATCTTGGCACTCTTGGAAAATGGCTAGGTCACTACCGTGGCGACGAGTGCAACAGCGGGATACGTTAACATTCGAGATTCACTCCAGCTTGCAGGGATTGAAAACTGCATTCGACGCGGCAGGCTCCAAACTCCGACCCAACTGGATTCAGCGGCTAGCCCACCAATTAACAAATCCATGGTGGACTCAAGTTCATCGGTTTTTGTCGGATTAGAAATATACAGATCATCGTCTGTGACACGACCCATGGTGCGATATCTGGGCAGGATAGTTAGTGCGATCTTAAAGCCCTTACCGTCATAGCTAAGTTCTGCAAGATTGGGCCCTTCAATGCCCCTTAGTTGCCTGATGGATGATTGAATAATTCTGTGATTACGATCAGTAAGAGGCCGATTAAAGCAATGCTTGCCATGCTTTGCCTCGATTAAATAGGTCCACTTGTTATCCTTTTGAACCCAATAATCCAGCCAACCGTGATTATCAACGCCCAGCCGATTACGCCGGCGTGTGGGTACCTCCTGCATCGCGCTGTATCCCAAGTTGTAGAACGCAGGAAGAAGGATGGAACTCAGTTGGCGCTCACGATACGCAAACAGGAGGTCACCAATATTATCGAAGGCCAAGGTAGACACTTTCGCAAACTCCCGGAGGATTTCATTCAGGAACTCTCCGGTTTTAATTTTGCCGGTTTCTAGTGGAATTCTTTTGTGGACTTCGCGGACTTTCCCGCAGCCTCGAATGGCGTTCCAAGTCATAGGGTAATCCCGTGATAATTAACTTTTCTCATGCTTTGAGAACGTCTGTAACCCTACAGTCGCTCGCGTCGCACCCACGTACCAAAGGTCCTCCCGGGAGGCGAAGCTGCCTGTGTCCATATCGACCAAGAAAACAAAGGGTGTTTGAAGGCCTTTGTAGGCACTGATGGTGCTGACTACGAAATTCTCCTCGGGAAATGCTTCTTTCAGAGCGCGGATACCACCAGAGTTTTCTGGCCTGTATGGGCTTAAAACGGCGAGCTGATCAGCTTTGATGCCCCGTTCTTTTAGCTGAGACCATGCCTGGATTAATTGTGCGGTTTGGTCGTCGATGTGTTTCCATTGATGCTCTCTTACCGGTTCGTTGGCCGCGGGTAGATGCGGCGCGGGAATGCTTGCGTAGGCAAAACGGTTGCTTAGCCACAGGGCAATTTCGAATGAATTACGGCAGTTGTGCATCAGTTGGAAAGGATAGGGCAGCATCCCGGTGAATACGTCTGAAGGGATTTCAAAGTCTCGCCCATAGAGATTCTGGGACGGATCTGCAAATAAAACGACTTTTGCCTCTGGTGTCATCACTGCATCCAGAGCCATCCACCACAGTGGATGAAAATCCTGTGCTTCATCGACCAGCAGTGCGTCGTAATTCGGCTGGAGCTTTTCTGCGGCGTCGGCGAGCAGTGTAGGCACCGTTTCTTCGTAAAAGGCGGGCTTTTCTTCGGCAGCGTCCGGCGGGCTCCAGGGGAGACCAGCTCTCTCGATCAGATCTCTGGCAAAGTCGTGGAAGCTGGACGCGGTAATGGAGCCATCAAGGCTTTCATCAGCTTCTTCCAGTGTATCATGGATATGGGATGCCAGAGCTGTGTTAAAGCACAGAGCCAGTACCCTTTGACCATCGGTCGCCAGATCTCTGGCTTTTTGTCTCGCCAGCAATGTCTTACCAGTACCAGCCCCACCGGTAATAGTCAGCCGTGGCACAAAACGCAGTAGTTCGAGTGCCCAAACCTGCTGGTTGGTGAGTTGTACCAGCGTAGATTCTATTTGGTCCACTCTGGCCTCAATGGCCGGGGCGAGATGGAATGTTGGATTAAGGACTTTGTCACGAACAAACGTGGCGTCTGCTTTCGCTATCGGAAGCTTGTCCTGCTGGGGCCAACGTTTGAATTGTTCGATCAATGCAGCTTGATCAAGATTCTTTAGTCCCTGGTAATCAATAATGTCTTCTCGCAACAAACCCAGCGGCAGGACGACATCCTGGGCCACCGTATCCGGAAATACCAGATTCCGGCCGATGGGCAACAAAAGCCCGTCCCGGGCGTTTCGTTTAATGCGGGTGATAATGTCGCTGATCGCGCCATCGACCTGTTTAACCGGATCTTTGATCGGGTGGATACCCCGGTTGTTTTGCGAATACCACTGGTTGTTCCGGTAGGAGATGCCACCGCCTTTGACCTCCCAGACCAGTATGCCGTGGTTGGGGTGGAAAAGAATGAAATCCGCTTCGCTACGAAACGTACCTTGCTTCTTTTCCCTTACCAGGGGCAGGCTGAAATAAACTTCCAAGCCCGGAAAATCCAGGTTGTTCAGGTGTTGCAGTACCCGCCGTTCACTGTTGGGCAGGGCATCCTGTTCGATGGATTCAAAGGAAGGAATCAGTTTCGCCAAAACAACGTCCTTATAAGTTTGTATTGGCGAAACAGGTTAGCAGAGCGAGTCTTTGAGGAGCACTGTCTTTAGGTAACAAAGTGTGCGCGATCAAGCGGTTGCCCCGGCTCGTGACGATAGGCAACAAGTTGGCCTCCGTAAGCGGCAGAGTAGTCCAGGCCTGCCACATTGCTACCAAGAATATCCGGGGTGCCCACCATGGCGTAGTGGCCGAAAAAAACCGGTGGCTGGTCTTTTGGTAGTTGCACTTTCGCGGGTGCAGGTTGGATCTCGATAGGGTTAATCGACACACGATCCTCTGGCCACCATTTGATGCGGAACCGGGTGCTGCGGAAGTTGGGATTATCAGCCAGTTTCGACGGAAACTGGTGTGCGCAGCCGGCCACAACTCGATCGATGGCCAGATAGATCTTTGAATAAGTATCGCGATATCCAGCGAGTGCGATCTGGTCAAGTCGTTCAATGCCTGCGGTTTTCAGAGTGGCGATGGCCTCTTCGTCCCAACAAGCATGGACGACACGTAGATCCGGCTGATCAATATACATCGGCTGATTACGGAGCCAATTGAAGGTCTCGATCAACTCCTCGATCTGGTACTTGAACGCCTCGGTCAGCTGGCGACGGCTGTGGTGCTTCTCGGTAGCATCCATGAATGCCAGGATATCGCTGGTATGGTCCGCCGCATCCTGAATCCAGTTTAGCTCGTGGTTGCCAACTACCATGACTGCTGATCCCGCTTCTACCATGGCTTTGACAGTTTTCAGTACCTCTGCGGCTTTTGGGCCCTTGTCGATTAGATCACCCACGAAGACGGCCTGATGGCCGTTTTGCTTCCAGACATTCTTCTCTTTTTTATAGCCGAGTTTTTGAAGCAGGGTAATGAGCTTTTCCTGGTGGCCGTGCACGTCACCGATGATGTCGTATGTGGTGTTCTGTGATTGTGTGCTGGTCATGGCGATCTCCGGTTGTTGGTTCCAGTATGGCCTCTCCATGCGTCAACTTATGACGCATCCACCGTATTGCCTGGTGCGACACGAATTGACGGAGCTCGGCGCTAACCTGTTTGCACTGACACAGGAGAGCGTTATGTCCAGAATTGAGAACTTTGGTGAAAGCACACTTCTAGGTTTGGCCGTTGGCGATGCCTTGGGTACAACGGTTGAATTCCGGCGCCGGGACAGCTTCCCGTTGCATACCGAGGTGACCGGCGGAGGCGCGTTTCATGTGAAGGCCGGTGAATGGACGGATGATACAGCTATGGCACTTTGCCTGGCACGTAGCCTGATAGAAACGAAGAGCTTCGATACTCGGGACCAGCTGACCCGATACACACGCTGGATGAATGAAGGCTACATGGCCTGCCAGGAAAAGTGCATCGATATTGGCCAAACAACCCGCGATGCACTGCGCCGTTTCTCGCGAACCCAAGTTAGGTTCGCCGGAACAGACAACCCGTTTGCCAGCGGAAACGGCGCCATCATGCGGCTTGCGCCCGCAGTTGCCGCTGCAGCAAGTTATGACGATGCATTGGCTTTTGCAGGACATAGCAGCCGTGCCACGCATGCCAGTGCCGATTGTCTCGACGCGGCAGAGCTAATGGCGGCAATCCTCTGGCGCTTAAAGCAAGGGGAGGCGCTTAAATCGGTTCTGGAAAACCTGCCAGATACTAACGAGCGAGGTATGGCCATCGGCCGCATCAAAAACGGTTTCTTCAAGCACTTCAGCCGGAACGACATTTCATCCAGTGGATACGTTATCGACACGCTCGAGGCCGCTTTGTGGAGCTGCTATCACTCCGAGTGTTTTGAAGACGCGCTGATAACCGCAGTTAACCTTGGTGACGATGCCGATACCGTGGGGGCAGTGACTGGGCAGATAGCTGGGGCGGCTTGGGGCAGAGATGCGATACCGGAGCGTTGGTTGAGAAAGGTTGTTTGGAAGGATTTTATGGTGGAAAGCGGGCAAGGGCTTGAGAATCTATACTTAACAGTTGAATAGGACAATTTAGCGAGACAATGATCCGGATTTTCTCAACCCTGTGTGGACCCGATACAGGATCAACGCCATAAAGATACTCAGGACAAATTATTATAGTTCAATAACTTGTCCTGAGTAAGTTTTTACTGGCTGTCATAGCGCAAAGAGTAATAGCACCTGAGCTTTTCGTATTATTAGCATTTACTCAGGTGTTATCATCCAAGGTTTTCGGTTTGACTGGGTTTCGGGTGCGTCCAAGCATATTCCAAAGAAGCTTTATCGCACAATGGCAGTGATTGGCCGTTTGCAGTGATTTTTATAAATTTAGGTAGAAGATATAGTTCATTAGCTTAGGCTTGCCTGAAATTTTTGGTTTTACTGTCCCCAGCCATTGTTAATCCCGCCTCCAAACTGATTCTGCTTGCGATCCTGTTTGCGGCGGGGATCTGAGTTCATCTGATCCCGACGCTGAGCATCTCGGTCATATTGATACTGAATGCTGTCACCGGGGCGACTTAAATCGTATTCCTGAATCAGTGACTTCGCTCGCCAATATACCCGTCAAGCCCACCTCTGCGCCAACAAGAGGCGATAACTGGGTGAGATTCTGACTTTGAGGTCAGGAAGCAAAGAGCGGGAGCAACCGATGGTTCGAGATTGGTTGATAAATAACCAGTATGCAGTGTTTAGGCAATAGCGGGCTGTCCCGGCAGAGGATTCCGGGAGGATTGTTTTTTGCCAGTGGTTGAGTTGGCCTATCCGGCGGAAGCAAGGCCCCGATAAAGATCGCGGTAAACCGCAAAGCCTGGGCAGTGTCGGCCAAATCGCAGGATCCACTGCCGGCCACTGTGCACCAGGCGGCAGGCCATGGTCATGATCTCCTGCATCACGGTTCTCAGGCGGCGACGCCTGGCCGGGTGGCGAACCGGTGCATCCGGGCCGGTCAGTCGCAGACCCATCCAGCGCAACACGTTGTAACCCATCGTCGCGAAGGCCATGACCAGG
>NZ_JBRJHG010000027.1:0-25256 GCF_053628895.1 Marinobacter sp. MBR-105
GCAGCTTTGCCGTGGAATCAGTGGCAGCTTTCGCGTGGAATGGGTGGCAGGCTTCGTCTGGAATCAGTGGCAACCTTGGTCTGGAATACGCATTATGAGCCTTCGGCCCCGGAGAGCGCCAGAATCAACAGTTTCTTCTCCCTGTGGGGGCTGCCCATGATTCTTGGAGGTATGGGGCTCGTGTTTGGCGCCATTGGCGGCGGGATGCTGTTGTTTGGTTGGAAGAAGAGCCGCTCACAGGCTTACCTGAAAGATCACGGCACCGAGGTGCTCGCAACATTTTCGTCGGTTGAGCAAAACACCAGTCTGACCGTGAACGGTCGTAACCCGTTCCGCATTGTCTGCCAGTGGCAGCACCCGCAAACCGGTGAGCTTCACGTATTCCGAAGCGATAACCTGTGGTTCGATCCGAGCAATCATATTCAACAGGAAACAGTGCCCGTGCTGGTCGATGAGGCCAATCTCAAGCGCTATTGGGTGGATACCTCATTCCTGCCCAAGCTGGCCAGCTAGCAGTCTTTTGCCTCAGGTTCCCGGTGGGCACGAGTTTTCGTGGCCCATCGCACAAATGTATTTACGCTCATACCGTTTGTCGGCCCAGGTTTCATAAATCCGCCTGGCAATCGGGTGAATCACCGGCCATAGCAGTGGCTTGAACAACCAGCCAAAACGGGTGTGGGACCAGGCTCGCACATTGGCGTGCAATCCCGTTACCCACTCCCCGCCCCAGCTCATCAGATGCAATCGACGAAGCAGTTGCTCCCGGGAAGGGAGTTGCTGGTTGCACGGGTTTTGTTCGTGAATATCCGCAAAGATCAGGTTGCCGGTCTGCAGTCTTCGCAGGGTGCGTATCTCACGCGCGCACAGGGGGCAGGAGCCATCGTAGAAAAGGGTATCGTAGCGCGGTGCCATGGGTTCTCCGCTGTCAGCTAGTTATTCTGGAGGTATACGGTGTGCTGTGCGTGGATGGTTCAGTTTCCTCAAATGCACTTGGTAATTGTTTGATAATGCGGGTGCTTCCTGTAAACGCTACACTGTGTTGATCATCGCCAGATTGTTGCGCTGGCGAAACTCCTGTGCCCTGAGCGGCACTCCGACAAGGTATAACGGCCCATGGATGACCAGAAGACAGAATCCCCGCAAACGAATGGCACAGGTTCGCGATCGTTCGCGGATCTCTCCACGCCAATCTACGGGTTGTTCATCCTTGGCATTCTTTACACCCTGTATATTGCTCATCAGATTGTTCTCCCGATCATCCTGGCGGTACTGACCAGCCTGTTACTGGCGCCTCTGGTCAAAAAGGCTTACTTGCGCTGGCGCATACCGCGTGTGGTATCCGCATTGGTTCTGGTGCTGGCGGTCCTCGCCGGAATTCTGGGGCTGGGTGCCGCGGTCGCCACGCCAGCTCTGGAGTGGGCCCAGAAAGCACCGGAGGGGCTGTCTCGCCTGTTGGTGGGGGAAAGTGAGATCATGCGCCAGATCGACAAGGTCAGTCAGTCTGCCGAGCAGGTCGAAAAATCGGTTGAGGAGCTTTCCAAAGATCAGGGCACCAAACCCACCACGGTGGTTCTGCAAACCGACTCCTGGCGCAGTCAGTTGATGTCCAAGGCTCGGAACGGCATTGCCGGGCTGGCGCTGGCACTGGCATTAACCTATTTCCTTTTGGTCAGTGGCGACCGGTTGATTCGCAACTTCGTCAAGCAGTTGCCCCGGTCCCAGCGCAAGACAGTGCTGAGGATCACCCACGATTCCCAGCATCAGATTGCGCAGTATCTGGCGGTGCTGGGGTTGTCCAACACGTCTGTTGGCGTGTTGACCGGCCTGATCTGTTGGGCCATCGGCCTGCCAGACCCGGCCGTCTGGGGCCTGATTGCAGGCCTTGCGCGGTTTATTCCGTACCTTGGTAACATGCTTACCATCACCCTGTTGGCCATAGTCTCCGCCATTTCCCTGGACGTGCTCTGGATGATGGTGCTTGCTCCGATCAGCTTCATTGTGCTCACCACGATTGTCGGATTTTTCCTTGAGCCCTGGATTCATGGTTTCCGGATGGCGATCAACCCCGTGATCATCTTTGTTTCGATCTTCTTCTGGGGCTGGTTGTGGGGGCCAGTGGGGGTTCTCCTTGCTGTGCCCTTGATGACGGTTATCCAGGTGGTCCTCAAGCAGATTCCGCGGTTAAGGCCGGTTTATCGGGTAATCGCTCGGTAAACCGTTTGAGTCTAATGGATATCCGTAACAGGCCCTGACACACCCGGTGATCTTTCCTATTCTGTCTGAGTAGTTTATTCACCAGAACAGGAGGGTCTGTTGCCGATGATCCCATCCTCAATGAAGGCGATGGTTCTGAAAGGCCATGGCGGAATTGATCAGCTCATGTATCAGGATGTACCGGTACCTCAGCCGAGGGAAGGCGAGGTGCTGGTTCAGGTAACTGCCACCGCCAAGAACAACACAGACCGCAAAGCCCGTGAGGGGCTATACCCCACTAAAAAAGGGGAAATGACGTCGTTCCAGATGGGCGGCAAACCTACGCTCACCTTCCCGCGCATTCAGGGGGCCGATATTGTCGGTCGTATTGTTGCTGTGGGCGCGGGTGTCAGTGAACAGCGTATCGGCGAACGCGGCTTGTTGGACTTCAACATCTATGCGGACAACCGCACAGACATCAATCTCACGCCGGATTATTACGGGCATGGCGCAGATGGCGGATACGCCGAGTACGTCGCTTTACCGTCCGATCAGTTCCATCACATTCCCAATCCGGACCTGGCCGACGCCGAGCTCGCTTCCATGGGTATGTGTTCTTATCAGACCGCCTACCACATGCTCACCTCCGCCAATATTCAGGCTGGTGAACGCGTGCTGGTTACCGGTGCCAGCGGTGGCGTGGGTACGGCACTGATTCAGCTCTGCCGGATTATCGGTGCCATTCCCTACGCTCTGAGTCAGAAGGACAAGGCTGATCCATTGCTGAAGCTTGGCGCCGAGGCCGTTCTCGACAGAACCGACATGGATAGCTTTGTCGATCGAGTGAAGGCGGAAACCGGAGGCAAGCCTCTGGACGCGGTCATGGATCTGGTGGGCGGCGACATGACGGACCGTTTCATCGACGCCATGATTTTTGACATGAATGCCCGGAGCACCTATCCGAGGCTGAGTATTGCCGGGGCCAGTGGCGGCAACATCAGCGAAATTCTCTGGACCCGCATCTATCTGTACCAGGTGCAGATTTTCGGTGTGTCCCATGGTACCCGGGAAGAGGCAGAGCAGCTGATGAGATGGATCCGGAGTGGTGATTTGAAGCCTGTGTTGCACGGTGCTTTCCGACTGTCTGAGTTGCACCGCGCGGAGGAGTACTTCATGAACCGTGGCAGCAATTACCTGGGAAAAATCGTGATTGTGCCCGATGCCCAGTGGCAGGAGCACGGGCAACCCTACGAGGTGGAGGCGGACTGATGAAACCGGAACTGACCATTCAGTTGATGGACACCCACGCCGGGGGTGATGTCAGCCGCATCGTTACCGGTGGCATAGACTTGTTGCCCGGGGACACCGTGCGGGCGCAGATGGAGTACCTTCGGGACGATGCTGACGGCTTGCGCAAACTCCTGCTGGAGGAGCCCTATGGTATTCCCGAAATGTCCGTGGATTTGCTGGTCCCCGCCACCGATCCCAGGGCGGCGGCTGGATACATTATTATGGAGGTGATGGGATATCCCATCTATTCGGGTTCCAACACCATATGTACGGCGACGGCGGTCCTCGAGGCGGGCATAGTGCCAAAGCAGGAGGGCAAACAACATTTCATGCTGGAATCGCCGGCGGGTCTCGTGAACATTGAGGCTATTGTTCATGACGGCGTGGTAGAAGCGGTCACCTGCGAGGGCTTGCCGAGCTACATCCACACCTATAATGCCAGTATTAACGTGCCGGGCATTGGCGAGGTTGGCTACAGTGTGGCCTATAGTGGCGGGTTCTATGCCCTGGTGGATGCAAAATCACTGGGCTTTGACCTGACCCTTGATGAGGAACGGGAGTTGGCCCGCACCGCGCATGCCATTGTCGAGGCCATTCAGGCTGCCCGTGGATTCTCCCACTACACCCTGGGTGATGTCGGGCCCCTGCCATTTCTGCACTTTATGGGGCCGGAAGAAAAAGTGGCCGATGGTTATTACCGCTCACGATCGGCCACCTACGTCCACCCCGGCGTGATCTGTCGCAGCACCACTGGCACCGGCACCTCGGCCAGGCTTGCGTTGATGAACTACGAAGGCCGAATCCAGCCGGGCGATAAACTGGAAACCGTTTCCCTTCGCGATACCGGGTTCATCGGTGAATTCACCACGGTAGAAACCGAGGGCGAGTATCAGGTGGTCAAGAACAGTATCACTGGCAGGGGTTATGTGATTGCCCGTTCCGACATTGTAGTCAACTGTGACGACCCGATGGTGGAGTGTGATGGATTGCATCACATACTATCGAGTCGCCACAAATCTAGCGTGGTCTGAGTCTTCGTTTCTCTGCTCGCCGCATCCAGAGCCAGGCGATAAATGCAATCACAGACACCGCCGCAATAATCAGCGTGGCCAGTGCGTTGATCTCCGGCGATACCCCCATCCGTACCGACGAGAACACCACCATCGGTAGCGTGGTGGCGCCGGGGCCGGAGACGAAACTGGCAATCACCAGATCATCCAGCGACAGGGTAAACGCCAGCAACCACCCCGAAACCAGCGCCGGCGCAATCACCGGCAGGGTAATCACAAAGAACGTCTTCAGCGGCGTGCAGCCCAGATCCATGGCGGCTTCCTCAATGGAACGATCCACTTCTCTCAGGCGCGCACTCACCACCACAGCCACGTAGGCGCTGCAGAAGGTGGTATGGGCAATCCAGATGGTGGCCATGCCACGATCCATCGGCCAGCCGATCAGTTGGGCCATTTGCACAAACAGCAGCAACAATGACAGGCCGGTGATCACCTCTGGCATTACCAGAGGGGCGGTGATCATGCTGGACAGCAACGTGCGCCCGCGCATCTTCTTGAACCGGGTGATCACGAACGCGCACAGGGTGCCCAAACACACCGCCATGCTGGCGGAATAGAAGGCAATGCGCAGGCTCATCCACACCGCCGACAGGATCTGTTCGTTGGCGAGCAGGGCGCCGTACCATTTGGTGGAGAACCCGGCCCATACCGATACCAACCGTGAGGCGTTGAACGAGTATACGATCAGCACCACCATGGGCAGATACAGGAACAGCATGCCCAGCATCAGCATGGTCTTCGAGAAACCGGGGGCTTTTAACCTAACCATTCTTTTCCATCTCCCGGGCCTGGAAGCGGTGGAACAACACAATGGGTACCAGCAGCAGCGCCAGCATCACGATTGCCAGCGCAGAGGCCACCGGCCAGTCTCGGTTGTTGAAGAACTCTTCCCAGAGCACCTTTCCGATCATCAGGGTATCCGGACCACCCAGCAGTTCCGGAATCACGAATTCGCCCACGGCTGGAATGAACACCAGCATGGAGCCGGCCAGGATTCCGGCCCTGGACAACGGCAGGGTAACGGACCAGAAGGTGGTCAGGCTGCGGCAGCCCAGATCCGACGCCGCTTCCAGCAGGCGTATGTCCAGCTTCACCAGATTGGTGTAGATGGGCAGGATCATGAACGGCAGGTAGGCATAGACGATCCCCAGAATCACCGCGAAGTTGGTGTTCAGCATTTTCAGCGGCGATTCGATGACGCCCAGCCACAGCAGGAAGCTGTTGAGCAGGCCCTGGTTACCGAGTATGCCCATCCAGGCATAAACCCGAATCAGGAAAGAGGTCCAGGACGGCAGCATCACCATCAGCAGGAACACCAGTTGCCAGTGCTTCGGCGCGCGGGCCATGGCATAGGCCATGGGGTAGCCGATCAGCAGGCAGAACAAGGTGGCCAGAAACGCGGTTTTCACCGAGCCCCAATAGGCGGCAATGTAGAGGCTGTCGGAAGCCAGGAACAGGTAATTGCCAAAGTTCACCACCACCGACAGGGTATTCTCCACCCATCGGAACACCGGCTCGTAGGGCGGAATGGCCATTACCGCCGAAGTCAGGCTGATCTTCAGCACCAGCGCAAACGGCAGCAGGAAGAACAGCAGTAACCAGGCGAAAGGCACACCGAAGACGACCCGTCGGTGAAATACCACCGCCCGCACCCGCTCCGCCAGAGGGGTTGCCAGAAGCTTCTTGGTCATGGCGTCAGTTCCAGAGCAGGATAGGGCTGGAGGCTTCCCAGGATACATAGACCCGGTCGCCCCAGGTGGGCCGCTCACCACGGCGTTCCACATTGGCCATGGTGGCCTGCACCCGTTTGCCGCTGGCGAGCTTCACGTAGTAAGACGTGATGTCACCCAGGTAAGCAATGTTGTCCACCGTGCCGCAGCTCCAGTTGCTATCGCCTTCGGGCTTCTCGGTCGTCAGGTAGATCTTCTCCGGGCGCAGGGCGATCAGGGTTTCCGTGGTTTCCGCCGGCGTGGTTACACCCCGGTCAATAAACACCGGTGCGTCCAGCAGCTCGCTGGCCAAAGACAGGCTGTCGGAATTGTCTTCCAGGATGTTCGCCTCGAAGATATTCACCGAGCCGATAAACTCAGCCGTCATGCGGCTGTTCGGGCTTTCGTAGATATCAATGGGCGAACCCACCTGAGCGATCCGGCCGTGGGACATAATGGCTATCCGGCTGGCCATGGTCATGGCTTCTTCCTGGTCGTGGGTGACCATCAGGCAGGTCACGCCCACCTTCTCCAGAATATCCACCAGTTCCAGCTGCATTTCGGTGCGCAGTTTTTTGTCGAGCGCGCCCATGGGCTCGTCCAGCAGTAGCAGTTTGGGCCGTTTCGCCAACGAGCGGGCCAGGGCCACACGCTGTTGCTGGCCGCCGGAAAGCTGTTGCGGCTTGCGTTTGGCGTAGGGCTCCATTTTCACCAGCTTGAGCATGGCGGCCACTCGGTCGGTGATTTCGTTCTTCGGCAGCTTGTCCTGTTTCAGACCCATAGCAATGTTCTGCTCCACGGTCATGTGCGGGAACAGGGCATAGGACTGGAACATCATGTTGGTGGGTCGCAGGTACGGGGGCAGGGCCGTGATGTCCTGACCATCCAGCACAATGCGGCCGGAATCCGGGGTCTCGAAGCCCGCGAGCATGCGCAGGAGGGTGGATTTGCCAGAGCCGGAGCCACCCAGAAGAGCAAAGATCTCGCCCTTGTGGATGTCCAGGCTGACGTCGTCTACCGCCAGGGTGCTGTCAAAGCTCTTGGAGATGCCCTTGATGCTGAGAAGTACCTCCGCTTGCGCGGAGGTATTGTTGGTCACGGCCACCGTCAGCGACCGGATTTCACGCTGGTCCAGGTGCGGGTCATCAGACGCTGGGCGTCCTGAGGCCGACCTTCCATGATGTACAGCTTCTTCATCACCTCATCGGTGGGATAGATGCTGGTGTCGTTACGGATTTCTGCCTCCACAAACTCATCGGCCGCCTTGTTCGGGTTGGCGTACCACACGTAGTTGGTGACATCGGCGATGATGTCCGGGCGCATCAGGAAGTTCATCAGCTTGTGGGCGTTCTCCACATTCGGCGCGCCGGCCGGAATGGTCATCATGTCAAACCACAGCACCGCGCCCTCTTTGGGAATGGTGTAGCGGATGACGTTGCCGTTCTCGGCTTCTTCCGCGCGGGCAGCGGCCTGCAGGATGTCGCCGGAGTAGCCGGCGGCTACGCACAGGTCGCCGTTAGCCAGATCGCCAATGTAACGGGAAGAGTGGAAATAGGTGATGTTCGGGCGCACAGCCTTGATCACTTCACCGCCTTTTTTGATGTCGTCGGCGTTGTTGCTGTTCGGGTCCAGGCCGATGTAGGCCATGGCGGCACGCACCATTTCTTCACCGGAATCCAGCATGGCAATGCCACAGCCGCCGGCGGCCAGCTTGCCGGTCACTTCCGGGTCAAACACCAGAGCCCAGGAGTCGGTCGGTGCGGTGTCACCCAGAATCTCCTGAATGCGGCCTTCGTTGTAGCCATAACCGTTGGTGCCCCACAGGTACGGCAGGGAGAACTGGCTGCCCGGGTCGACCTTTTCCAGCTGGGTCATCAGGTCCTGGTTCAGGTTGGTCATGTTCGGCAGTTGGCCATGGTCCAGCGCGACAAAGGCTTTGGCAGAAATCTGCTTGGCCACGTAGTGGTTGGACGGCACAACCAGGTCGTAGCCCGAACGGCCAGACAACAGGGCGGCTTCCAGCACTTCGTTGCTGTCGTAAACGTCGTAAACAACTTTGATGCCGGTTTCCGCGGTGAACTTCGCCAGGGTGTCCTCGGCGATGTAGTCAGACCAGTTGTAGACACGCACTTCTCCGGCTGCAAAAACCGAAGAGGCACCCAGAGACATAGCAACAGCGGCGGCAAGCGCCTGTGGCTTACACAACTTCAACATTGGATGGTGTCCCTCACTGAAAAGGGATGGATACAAAGCGTGCAGGACGCACGCGGTGTTGTGCAGGTCTGCTGAGGGTGGCCGGAGGTGGCAGGTGTTTTTGAAAACACCGGGGTGCCGCCTATTGACTCCTTTGAGGCTTATCCTGGAAACGGTGGTGGGGAATCCGACCGTATTCGCGCGATATTTATCACGAGAATACGGTATGCGCTACAAATTTTTTCGGGGCGACGGTCGGTGCTTGTGCTTACCCCGGACTATTACTTGTCGGAAGGTGAACGGCTTGATGGCCCTACAAACAGATAGAGCGACTGACGGCTGCCATCCTCTACCCGATGTAACGATACCGATGGCGCTGTCGGGTCATTCGTTTGAAGAGCAACGGCTTCACCGGCTGGCTTGCCGTCGCGCTCCCGGGGTTTTGTTTCTCGCGTCCAGTCGGGGCCAAGGCACTGGGCTAAAAGATTGGAGGCTTCGTTAAACCGGGCCTCTGCAACAGGCTGGTTGGGTGCGCCCACCGTGCAGGTGTATGCGGCATCGCCGTTGCCCCATTCCCAGATCTCGCAATGGCCCTTAATCAATTGCTCTTTTGCCCGGTAGAGGGTGACCATGCTGTAACTGGAACCACTACCCCGGTACCTCTCAAAACCGGTTGAGTAATCTTTGACGATGGCTTGTAACGTAGCGCAGGGATTGTCTGTTCCGCTGGTGACGGGCCCGAAACTGCTGCAGCCAGACAGCAAAGCCAGCGAGGCAGCCAGTGCCAGCATGGGGCGACGGTTCGTGGTCATCGATCATTCCTTGGTCGGGGAAAGTGCCAGAACCCTATTTGAGCCCAACCATCAATGGGATGCAATGCCGGCGCATGAATCAGTGCCGCGCTGTGTGGCGGTAATCCGTGGGCGACTTCCCCATCACTTTTTTGAACAGCCGTGAGAAGTAATAGGCATCGTCATAGCCCAGTTGCCGGCTGATGTCGGCGAAGCTCTGGCTGGTGGTATCCAGCAACTCACAGGCCCGTTCCACTTTGAGATGCAGGAAGTGCTGGATTGGCGAGGTGCCGGTCTGTTCCCGATACCGGGTGGCGAAGTGAGCCGGCGACAGGCCGGAAAGCTCGGCCAGCTGATTCAGGGTCAGGCGTTCCTCCAGATGCTCCCGCATGAAGCTGTGCAAGGAGTCCAGCTCGGCCTGCCGGGCCTGGCTGGTTTCGTCGGCGTTGATGGGCACGGCGGCCAGCAACTGTCGTAGCCGATTGCTGGCGTGGATCAACCCACGGGCCCGGAAGCCCGTCTGCCGTACCGACAACAGGCCGTTGAAATCCACCAGTAACCGGGGCTGTCTGCCCAGGTGCCGGATGCGGGTGCTGTCATCAAAGCCCATGTACTGACCGAAGTCTTCGGCCAGGGGGCCGGTATAGTGAACCCAGTGAATGGTCCAGGGGTTGTCCGGGTCGGCGGTGTACCGATGGCTGGCGCCGGCCGGCAGTAGCAGGAGGTCGCCGGCCTCGACTGTGTGGGGCACGCCGGCGACGTTCAGAAAGGCCTTGCCGTCCGTGCAATAGATCAAAAGATTATCACGGTGGTGTTCCCTATGCATGTGATGCCCGGCCGCTCTCCGATAATGCCCGAAGGCAAGTGGATACAGCTCCCGGGTGAGCGGATGTGCCGCCAAAAGCCGCACAATAGGCTCTGGCACCACATAGCGAACACTGTCGGCTGGCACGGGCCACTGTGAGGTTTGAGTGGCCGGTTTCTTGGCTGCGATCTCATTCATCGAAAAATAATCCATTATGGGCGAAATTTAGTCAATCACCAAGCGTAAATCCGCGTGCTAGTCTTTCTTCAAATCATCGTCGGATCTGCCTTGTTATCGGTAGGCCGGCTCATCCCGGATAACAACAAACAGGGAACATCATCATGAAAAAAGTACCTCAGTTTATTGCAGGGGAATTCGTTCAGAGCCAGACCCAGAACTGGATCGACGTGACCAACCCCGCCACCAACGAAGTGATTGCCCAGGTGCCCTGCGCCACTGCCGACGAGATGCGTCAGGCGATTGATAACGCCAGTGAAGTGTTCAAGAGCTGGAAGGAAACCCCGGTTTCTGAGCGAGCACGGGTGATGCTGCGTTATCAGGCGCTGCTTAAAGAACATCACGACGAAATCGCCGAGATCCTGTCCCAGGAAACCGGCAAGACTTTTGACGACGCCAAAGGCGATGTCTGGCGCGGCATTGAAGTGGTGGAACACGCCGCCAACGTAGCTTCCCTGATGATGGGCGAGACCGTTGAGAACGTGGCCCGCGAGGTAGATACCCATTCCTGGATCCAGCCTCTGGGGGTGTGTGCCGGCATTACGCCGTTCAACTTCCCGGCCATGATCCCGCTGTGGATGTTCCCCATGGCCATTGCCTGCGGCAACACCTTTATCCTGAAACCGTCCGAGCAGGACCCGCTTACACCAACCCGCCTGGCCGAGCTGTTTGAGCAGGCAGGCGCACCCAAGGGTGTACTGCAGGTGGTTCACGGGGCCAAAGAGCAGGTTGATACCCTGCTGACTGATCCGGCCATCAAGGCCGTATCCTTTGTCGGTTCGGTTCCGGTCGGGCAGTACATCTACGAAACCGGTACCCGCAACATGAAGCGGGTGCAGAGCTTCGCCGGCGCCAAGAACCACATGGTGATCATGCCGGATGCGGACAAGCAACAAGTGATCAACGCCCTGGTAGGCGCTTCTGTAGGTGCCGCAGGCCAACGCTGTATGGCGATCTCGGTGGCGGTCTTCGTGGGCGCTGCCCAGGAGTGGATTCCGGAGCTGAAAGAGGCCATGGCGAAAGTGCGCCCCGGCGCCTGGAACGATTCCGGTGCCAGCTATGGCCCGGTGATCAGTGCCAAGGCCAAAGACCGCATCGAATCGCTGATCGCCACCGGTGAAGCCCAGGGCGCCAAACTGCTGCTGGACGGCCGTGGCTGCACCGTTGACGGGTTGCCGGAAGGTAACTGGGTAGGGCCAACCCTGTTCAGTGAAGTCACGCCGGACATGGATATCTACAACGAAGAGATCTTTGGCCCGGTGCTGTCCTGCGTCAATGTTGACAGCCTTGGTGATGCCATCGAGCTGATCAACGCCAGCCCCTACGGCAACGGAACTTCCATCTTTACCAGTCATGGCGGCGCGGCGCGTCGGTTCCAGCACGAGATTGATGTGGGCCAGGTGGGTGTGAACATTCCCATTCCGGTGCCCCTGCCGTTCTTCTCGTTCACCGGCTGGAAGGGCTCGTTCTACGGTGATCAGCACGCTTACGGCAAACAGGCGGTGCGCTTCTACACGGAGACGAAAACGGTGACCTCCCGCTGGTTCTCCAGTGAGGCGACCTCATCCGAGGCCAACTTCTCCATCCAGCTTCGTTAATCTCGTTGTCGGTGAGGTTATTGGGCCGGTTCCCCCACCGGCCCCTTTTTCCGCTTCTTCAGTGGAAGCCCCGACCGTAACAACCAAGGAGCCTGACGATGGATTTTAATCTCACTGAAGACCAGCAGGCGTTTCGGGATGCTGCCCGAGCCTTCGCTGAAAAATCTATGGCGCCCCATGCCGCCCAGTGGGACGCCGAGCATATTTTTCCGGTCGATGTCATGAAAGAAGCCGGAGCCATGGGTTTTATGGGCATGTACACGCCCGAATCCCTGGGTGGTATGGGCTTGTCTCGCCTGGATACCTCGGTGATTGTGGAAGAGTTGGCGGCAGCGTGCCCGTCCACCGCCGCCTTCATCACCATCCACAACATGGCCACCTGGATGGTGGCGAGTTTCGCCTCTGATGATCTTCGCCAGGAAATTGTCCCCTGGCTGGCCAGTGGTGAATGGCTGGCTTCGTACTGCCTGACGGAACCCGGTGCCGGCTCCGACGCCGCCAGTCTCCGCACCCGCGCGGTTCGGGATGGCGACAGCTATGTGATCAATGGCAGCAAAATGTTCATCTCCGGCGCGGGCGCAACCGATATTCTGGTTCTGATGGCGCGCACCGGAGACGCCGACAGCGGCTCGAAGGGCATCTCTACCTTCGTGATACCAGCGGATGCCGACGGTGTCTCCTACGGCAAGAATGAGGAAAAGATGGGATGGCATAGCCAGCCCACGCGCCTGGTTACCCTGGAAGACGTTCGCGTGCCTGCCAGCAATCGGGTGGGTAATGAAGGCGATGGCTTTGCCATTGCGATGAAGGGGCTGGACGGCGGCCGCCTGAATATCGCCACCTGTTCCCTGGGTGGTGCCCAGGCGGCTTTGCTCCGGGCCCGGAATTATATGCACGAGCGCCAGCAGTTTGGTAAGCCGCTGGCGGCCTTCCAGGCGCTGCAGTTCAAGCTGGCGGACATGGTTACCAACCTGGTGGCTGCCCGGCAGATGGTACGTTTGGGTGCGTTCAAACTCGACAGTGGCGACCCGGAGGCTACGCTGCATTGTGCCATGGCCAAACGATTCGCCACCGACGCCTGCTTTGAGGTGGCCAACGAAGCCCTGCAACTGCATGGCGGCTACGGTTACATCCGGGAATACCCGCTTGAGCGTTACCTCCGGGATTTGCGGGTACACCAGATTCTGGAAGGCACCAACGAAATCATGCGCCTGATCATTGCCCGCCGGCTGCTGGACGACGGCGTTGCCGAAGCGATCCAGTAACCGGCCACGGACTATAGAGGAATATGTGATGAGTGAACTGATTCAACTGGAAAAACGCGGCCACATTGCGGTATTGACCATCGCCAATCCGCCGGCCAACACCTGGACGGCCGATTCCCTCGCCGCGCTGAAGGCGACCGTGGAAGAGCTCAACGACGACCGGAACATCTTCGCGCTGGTGGTGACTGGCCAGGGGGAAAAGTTCTTTTCCGCCGGTGCTGACCTGAAAACCTTCGCCGACGGCGACCGGGCTCGCGCCAACGACATGGCGCAACGATTCGGTGAAGCGTTCGCAGCGCTGACGGCGTTCCGTGGCGTATCGATTGCCGCCGTAAACGGTTATGCCATGGGTGGTGGCCTGGAATGTGCCATGGCCTGTGATATCCGGATTGCAGAAGAGCATGCCCAGATGGCTCTGCCGGAGGCCAGCGTTGGCCTGCTGCCCTGTGCCGGCGGCACCCAGAATCTGCCCTGGCTGGTGGGTGAGGGTTGGGCCAAACGCATGATTCTGTGTGGTGAGCGGGTAACCGCCGCCAAGGCCCTGGAAATCGGATTGGTGGAAGAAGTGGTGCCCACCGGCAACGGCTTGGAAGCCGCCCTGAAACTGGCGGAAGGTGCCTGTAAGCAGAGCCCTTCGTCCATCGCCCGCTGCAAGCAGTTGGTGATGAGCGCCCGCGACGGTCGCAGCCACAGCGACGGCTGGCGCATGGAGCGTGAATTGTTCGTGGAGCTGTTCCATACCGAAGACCAGAAAGAAGGCGTGAATGCGTTTCTTGAGAAGCGTAAGCCCGACTGGAAAAACCGATAACCCGGATTCGCTATGAGTGATCAACCAATCGTATTTGAAGAATGGAAAACCGCTGATGGTGAGCTGATTGCCGTGGCACGGCTGAACACGCCGCGCAATCTCAACTCACTGTCGATGGATATGATCAGCCTGCTCAAGCCCCAGCTCAGCCGCTGGGCCGAGGATCCCAAGGTTCAGGCTGTCTGGCTGGAAGCCGAGGGCGACAAAGCCTTCTGCGCTGGCGGCGATATCGTCTCGCTGTACCGGGCCATGACCGAGCCGGGCAAGCTGGCGGAGGGCGAGCGCTTCTTTAACGAGGAATATGAGCTGGATTACCAGATCCACACCTACCCGAAGCCCATCGTTTGCTGGGGCAACGGCATCGTGATGGGTGGCGGTATTGGTCTGATGGTGGGTGCTTCTCACCGGGTGGTGACCGAGCACTCGAAGCTCGCCATGCCGGAAGTCAGCATCGGCCTGTACCCGGATATCGGTGCCGGCTGGTTCCTGAACCGCATGCCCATGCGCACGGGCCTGTTTCTGGGACTGACCGGTGCCCGCATGAACGGCGCCGATGCGCTGTTCGTGAACATGGCCGACCGGTTTATCTCCCATGGCCTGAAAGACCAGGTTGTGGATGCCCTGAAAGCGGCGGATTGGCAACGAGCGGATGCGCAGGCGGTGGTGAGCGCAGTGCTGCGGCAGTTTGAACAGCAGAGCCGTGAAGCCTTACCCGCGTCTCCTGTACGTGAGCATTTTGAAGACATCCAGCAGGCCACCGATGCCGATTCTCTGGAGCAGGTGGTGGCGCAACTGGACGAGCTGGGGGCTCGGGAAGATTGGCTCGGCAAATCGGTGAAGGGGGTGAAGGCCGCGTCTCCGACCTCCCTGGCCCTGATGTGGCAACACTACCACCGCAGCCGCCTGCACAGCCTGAAAGAGGTGCTCGACAACGAGTTGGTGATGTCCCACAACAGCCTGAAGAAAGGTGAATTTGCCGAGGGCATACGGGCATTGCTGATCGACAAGGATATGCAGCCCCGCTGGCGCTATGCCTCACTCAGTGAAGTGGACAGCGCCTGGGTGAACGGATTTTTCAGCCAGTAGTCTGCCTTTGCGCAGCGATGACCCGTACAACAACAAGGAGAAGCAACATGGCCAAGATTACCTTTATCGGCCTGGGCAACATGGGTGCGCCGATGGCGGCCAACCTGCTCAAGGCCGGCCACGACGTTACCGTGTTCGATTTGTCCAAGCCAGCAGTTGAGGCCCTGGTGGCCGAAGGTGCCCGCACGGCGGATTCCGGCAAAGCCGCCGCCGAGGGCGCAGAATGCGTGATCACCATGCTGCCGGCCGGCAAGCATGTGGAGGCGGTCTACCTGGGTGACGATGGCCTGCTGGCTGCATTGCCAGCCGGCACGCTGGTGATCGATTCTTCCACGATTGCCCCGGAAACGGCCCGCAACGTCGCCGAACAGGCGGCTGAGCGAAAGCTTGCGTTTATCGATGCCCCGGTATCCGGAGGTGTGGGTGGTGCCAAAGCCGGCACGCTCACTTTCATCTGTGGCGGCGACGCGAGTACCTTCGAGAAAGCCAAGCCGATTCTGGAAGGCATGGGTAAGAATATCTTCCACGCCGGCCCCCATGGTGCCGGGCAGGTGGCCAAGATCTGCAACAACATGCTTTTGGCGATCCTGATGGCCGGCACCAGCGAAGCCCTGGCCCTGGGTGACAAAAATGGCCTGGACCCTGCCGTACTCTCGGAGATCATGAAACAGAGCTCTGGCGGTAACTGGGCACTGAATGTCTATAACCCCTGGCCGGGGGTGATGGAGGGTGTGCCAGCCTCCCGCGATTATCAGGGCGGTTTCCTGGTGAACCTGATGGCGAAGGATCTGGGCCTGGCGTTCGACAACGCGGTGACCAACCAGGCGTCGATTCCCATGGGCTCCCTGGCCCGAAACCTGTTCCAGCTGCATGCCGGGCAGGGCAACGGAGAGCTGGATTTCTCCAGCATTCTGCGGCTGTACAAACCGGAGTAAGCAGGGGAGGGCGATGGCAGGTCGCCCTTTCTTTTTAGCCTAAAGTTTACCTTTACGTAAAGTGAAGGCTATGCTAAACCTGACTAAATCTTGTGCAACCAACAACGACAACAAATGGAGTGTACGATGAGCCTACCGCACTACAACGAGGTGTATGACAACTTTGATGCGGCCGCACTGGAAGCGGAAATTCTGGACGGGCGCCTGGACAGTGGCCTGAACGTCTGCCACGAAATCTGTGATAAATGGGCTTCCGACCCGCAAAAGGTTGCGCTGTTTTACGAGAAAGTGGGTGGTGGTGATGGCGTGCTTACCTTCGCAGAGCTGAAAGCAGCCTCGGCCCGCTTTGCCAACTACCTGAAGTCTCATGGTGTCAAAAAGGGTGACCGGGTAGCCGGCCTGCTGCCGCGGGGCCCGGAACTCCTGATCGTGATTGCTGGCACCTTGCGCCTGGGTGCGGTTTACCAGCCGCTGTTTACCGCGTTTGGCTCCGGGGCCATTGAATACCGCCTGGAAAAAGCCGGCACCAAACTGGTGGTCACCGATCCTGACAACTATCCCAAGCTCAATGACGTCAACAACTGCCCGCCGGTGTTGTGCGTGAACGCCGCCGCCACGGGCGAGGACGTTGCAGACTTCCAGCAGGTACTGGACCAGCAGTCAGACCAGTGTGAGCCGGTGATGATCACCGGCAGCGATCCGTTCCTGCAGATGTTCACCTCCGGTACTGTCGGCAAAGCGAAAGGCGTGGCGGTGCCCGCCAAAGCCCTGTTGGCCTTCTATGTGTACATGAAGTACGCCATTGAACTGCGCGACGACGATGTGTTCTGGAATGTGGCTGACCCCGGCTGGGCCTATGGTCTGTACTACGCCGTTACGGGCCCGCTGTTGATGGGCCACGCCACGCATTTCAACCCCAACCCGTTCACCCCTGAATCCACCTACGACATGATCCGCAAGTACAAGATCACCAACCTGGCGGCGGCGCCCACGGCGTATCGGCTGTTGAAGGCCAACGATCAGGTCTTGCCGGAAGGGGAGAATCTGGGGTTGCGGGTGTGCAGCAGTGCGGGTGAACCACTGAACCCGGAAGTGGTGAACTGGATTGCCCGCCGGCACTTCTGCCCGGTCAAGGATCATTATGGCCAGACAGAAACCGGTATGACCTGCTGCAACTTCCATGGCCTGGAGCACACCATTCGCCAGGGTTCCATGGGGTACTCATCGCCCGGGCATCGGGTGGTGGCGCTGAACGAGAAAAACGAAGAGGTGGGGGCCGGCGAGATTGGCCAGTTGGCGGTGGATATCAAAGCCTCGCCACTGTTCCATTTCGATGGTTACACCTGGGGTGAGAAAGACCCGTTCGTGAACGGCTACTACCTGACCGGTGACATGGTGATCTGCCATGGCGATGGCGGCTATTCTTTCAGTGGCCGGGACGATGACATCATCACCACCGCAGGCTACCGCGTGGGGCCGGCCGATGTCGAAAGTACCTTGCTGGAACACGCCGCTGTTGCCGAATCCGGTGTCGTGGCCAAGCCCGATGAAAAGCGCGGCTCGATCATCAAAGCCTATGTTGTGATCAAAGCTGGCCAGGAGCCGGTGGACGACCAGGCGCTCAAGGAGGAGTTGCAGGAACTGGTTCGCCGTCGTCTGTCCACTCACGCCTATCCGCGTGAGATCGAATTCGTGGATGAACTGCCGAAAACGCCCAGTGGCAAGATCCAGCGCTTCGTGCTGCGCAACCGGGCCCAGGATGAGGTGCCGGCATGAAAGTGACCTTCGAGGAGCTGAAAGACTTCCTCGAGGTTCAGTTCCCCCAGGGGGCCGCATACGGCTCCCTGGAGGCACTGGGTGACGGCTGGGCGGAAATGACCCTGGCCGTGGAGGATGATCACCTGCGCCCGGGCGGGACCGTATCCGGGCCAGCGATGATGGCGCTGGCGGATGTCACCATGTACGCAGCCTTGCTCAGCCGGATTGGCCTGGTGCCGTTGGCGGTGACGACGAACCTGAATATCAACTTCCTTCGCAAGCCCGTGGCACATGCGCCGATACGGGCACGGGCGACCCTGTTGAAGGTGGGGCGCACCATGGGCGTGGGCGAGGTTTTCGTCTATTCCGATGGCATGGAAGACCCGGTGGCACACTCCACCATGACCTATTCCATACCGCCCGAGAAATAACAAAATTAGTTCTTGACGTTTACGTGCACGTAAATCTAATCTGTGTGCTAGTTGCGAAATACAACAATAACAAAAGGTGAAGTGGCTCATGAGTGAACAGTACGTTCTCGAGACCCGTAACCTGGTCAAGGAATTCAAGGGGTTTGTTGCCGTTAACGACGTCAACCTCCAGATCCGTCAGGGGGATATCCACGCCCTGATCGGCCCCAACGGTGCCGGCAAGACCACCGTATTCAACCTGTTGACCAAGTTCCTGATTCCCACCCGCGGGCAGATTCTGTATCGCGGCGAAGACATCACTCCCCTGAAATCCGCCGCCATTGCCCGTAAAGGCATTGTTCGCTCCTTCCAGATCTCTGCCGTGTTTCCCCACATGACCGCGCTGGAAAACATTCGCGTGGCCCTGCAAACCGCAGAGGGCTCCTCCTACAGCTTCTGGAAATCCGGCAACTCCCTGCACAAGCTCAACGAGCGCTGCATGGAGCTGTTGGAGTCTGTTGGCCTGGCCGAGTTCGCCAATACCACCACGGTAGAGCTGGCGTATGGCCGCAAACGGGCGCTGGAGCTGGCCACCACCCTGGCCATGGAACCCCAGTTGTTGCTGCTGGACGAACCCACCCAGGGCATGGGCTCGGAAGACGTTGACCGCGTTGTGGAACTGGTGCGCAAGGCCGCACAGGGCCGGACGGTACTGATGGTGGAGCACAACCTGAGCGTGGTCAGCAAACTGTGTGACCGCATCACCGTACTCGCCCAGGGTGCAGTCTTGACGGAAGGCGATTACCAGACGGTCTCCGCCGACCCGCGTGTGCGCGAGGTGTATATGGGCAGTGATGGCAGTGGCGAGCGGGGGTTACAGGCCGCCGCCAGCGAAAATGTGGAGGCGGCCCAATGAGCAAGAATCCGGACCGCGAATACGAGCAGCTGCGCATTTCCGGCCTGCACGCATTCTATGGCGAATCCCACATTCTGCACGGCATCGACATGGTGGTTCAGCGGGGCGAACTGGTCACACTGCTCGGCCGAAATGGCGCCGGGCGCAGCACCACGCTGAAAGCCATCATGAACATGGTGGGCCGGCGCACGGGCTCCATCATGATCAACGGCGAAGAAACCATGCAGTGCGCGCCTCATCATATTGCCAGGTTGGGTGTCGGGTATTGCCCCGAGCATCGGGGCATTTTTTCCTCCCTCAGTGTGCAGGAAAACCTCACCCTGCCGCCGGTGGTGCGCAGCGGTGGCATGAGCCTGGAAGAAATCTACACCATGTTCCCCAACCTCTATGAACGCCGCTTCAGCCAGGGCACCAAGCTTTCCGGGGGCGAGCAACAGATGCTGGCCATGGCCCGCATTCTGCGCACCGGCGCCAACATGCTGTTGCTGGATGAAATCACCGAAGGCCTGGCCCCGGTGATCGTGGAGAAACTGGGGGAAGTCCTGATAGCCCTGAAGAACAAGGGCCTGACCATTGTTCTGGTGGAGCAGAATTTCCACTTTGCCGCGCCGTTGGCCGACCGACATTACGTGGTGGAGCACGGCCAGATTGTGGAAGAAATCAGCGCCAACGAACTGAGTGCCAAACAGTCGGTGCTGGATGGCTATTTGGGGGTCTGACCCCGGATAGAACGAGAGTAATAAGAGCAACAACAACCCGAACCAACGCAAGACAGTAGCGGAGAAACAACAATGACAATGATGAAAAAGCTTCTGACCTCAGCCGTTGCATCAGCTCTGATGGCCAGTGGTGCCCAGGCGGCAATCTCGGACAACACCGTAAAAATTGGCTATCTGGCCGATATGTCCGGTACCTATCGAGACCTGGCCGGCCCCAATGGCCTGACTGCCCTGGAAATGGCGATCAAGGATTTTGGCGGCACCGTCAATGGTGCCAAGATTGAAGTGGTAAGTGCTGACGACCGCAACAGCCCGGACACCTCCTCCAGTACCGTTCGCCGCTGGGTGGAAAACGACAAGGTGGATCTGGTGGCCGGTATGGTGGCTTCCTCGGTGTCCATCGCCGTGAGCAAGATCCTGGAAGAGAACGACCGGCTGGGCATCATTTCCGGTTCGGCGGCTTCCAGCATCACCAACGAACACTGCACACCCAACCACATTCACTATGTATACGACACCTATCCGCTGGCCAATGGTACGGCCAGTGCTGTAGTGAAGGAAGGCGGCAAGACCTGGTATCTGCTGACCGCCGACTACGCCTTCGGCCACGCCCTGGAAGCCGACGTTACCCGCGTGGTTGAGGCCAACGGCGGCGAGATCGTGGGCACCGTGCGCCATCCGTTCCCGACCCAGGATTTCTCTTCCTTCATCCTCCAGGCCCAGGCCTCGGGAGCGGATGTCGTCGGCCTGGCGAATGCCGGTGCAGACACCACCAACGCCATTACCACCGCCAGTGAGTTTGGGGTAACGCAGGCAGGCCAGACGCTGGCGGCTTTGCTGCTGTTCCTTACCGATGTCCACGCCCTCGGTGCGGAAACCGCGCAAGGCATCCAGCTGACGACCGGCTGGTACTGGGACATGAACGACGAAACCCGCGAGTGGTCTGATCGCTTCACGAAAGAAACCGGCGTACGCCCGACCATGGTTCATGCCGGCATTTACTCCAGCACCATGCAATACCTGAATGCGGTGGCTGCCACCGGCTCGGATGATGCCCAGACCGTGCGCAAGCAGATGATGGATACACCCATCAACGACATGTTTGCCAAGAACGGCAAAATCCGGGTAGACGGCCGTATGGTGCATGACATGTACCTGGCGGAAGTGAAAACCCCGGCGGAGTCCAAGAATGAATGGGATCTGTACAAGATCCTGCGGACGATTCCGGCGGATGAAGCCTACCGTCCGCTCTCTGAGAGCAAGTGCAAGCTGGTGAACTAAGCAACGGGGAATTACCCGGTGCCCGGTCTCTAAGCGCGACCGGCGCCGGGTACCCGCCCGGACGAACACCCCAACAAAAACAACGTCTGCGCTGCTTGTGGAGTTAGCAACATGACCATGATTTTCGGCGTCCCCCTTGCTGTGCTGTCTGGCCAGCTGCTGATCGGGATTATCAACGGCGCCTTCTACGCCCTGTTAAGCCTTGGCCTCGCGGTTATCTTCGGTCTGCTGAAGATCATCAACTTTGCCCATGGCGCCATGTACATGCTCGGTGCCCTGGTCACCGTGGTTCTGTTTGACCTGCTGGGCGTCAATTACTGGGTCGCGCTCTTCGTCGCTCCCGTACTGGTTGGCGCTTTTGGTATGCTCATCGAATACTTCCTGCTCCGGCGCATTGCCGGCCAGGATCATATCTACAGCCTGCTGCTCACCTTCGGGGTGGCCCTGATCATCCAGGGCGTGCTCACCAATATCTACGGCGTGTCCGGGCTTCGATATTCCATGCCGGACATGTTCAAAGGCGGCATCAACCTTGGCTTCATGTTCCTGCCGTACTACCGGGCCTGGGTGATCGTGGTGGCCCTGCTGGTGTGTTTTGGCACCTGGTTCATCATCGAGAAAACCAAACTGGGCTCCTACCTCCGGGCGGGCACAGAAGACTCACAGCTCATGCAGGGCTTCGGCATTAACGTCCCCTTGCTGGTGAGCCTGACCTACGGATTCGGCGTCATGCTGGCGGCTTTCGCCGGTGTGCTGGCGGCCCCCATTTATTCGGTAACTCCGGTGATGGGGTCCAACATTCTCATCGTGGTCTTTGCGGTGGTGGTGATTGGGGGCATGGGCTCCATTGGCGGGGCCATAATCACGGGCATCCTGATGGGCGTGATCGAAGGCCTCACCAAAACGTTTTACCCGCCGGCGTCTTCGGCCGTTATCTTTCTGGTGATGGTCCTGGTGCTGATGATCCGACCCACCGGCCTGTTCGGTAAGGAGGCATAATCATGAACCAGCCTGTTAATCCTGCCGATATCCACAAAGCCATTGTCGAGCAGCAAAAGATCCAGGACCGCAAGAAACTGATGGTGAACGGCGTGCTGCTGCTGTTGCTGCTGGCCGCGCCCTTCGTGATGTACCCGGTCTTCCTGATGAAGATCCTGTGTTTTGCCTTGTTTGCGGTGGCCTTTAACCTGCTGTTCGGCTTTACCGGTTTGCTGTCCTTCGGCCATGCCGCCTTCCTGGCTACCGGGGGTTACACCACGGGGTACCTGCTCAGCAATTTCTCCGGCCTGACCACCGAGATGGGCATTATTGCCGGTACCGCCACGGCCACCTTGTTGGGGCTGGCCTTTGCGTTATTGTCGATCCGCCGGCAAGGCATCTACTTTGCCATGGTGACCCTGGCGCTGGCACAGCTGGTGTTCTTCTTCTTTGTGCAGTCGGAATTCACCGGCGGCGAAGACGGCATGCACGGCATCCCCCGGGGCGAGCTGTTTGGTCTGATTAACCTCGAAGACAACCTCAATATGTACTACTTCGTGCTGGTGGTGTTTATCGCCTGTTACCTGCTGGTGCAGCGCATTGTCAGCAGCCCGTACGGGCAGATCCTGAAAGCCATCAAGCAGAACGAACCGCGGGCGGTCTCGCTGGGTTACAACGTGGACCGCTACAAGGTCCTGGCCTTTGTGATCTCCGCGGCGCTGGCGGGCCTGGCCGGCTCCATGAAATCTGTGGTGTTCCAGTTGGCGTCTCTCAATGATGCCCACTGGCATATGTCGGGCGAGGTCATCCTGATGACCCTGGTGGGCGGCATGGGTACGCTGCTTGGACCGGTGGTGGGCGCCACCTTTGTGGTGAACATTGAATACCAGCTGTCCCAGGGGCCCCTGCGCGACTGGGTAGACCCGATCCTCGGCGGCATCTTTGTGTTGACGGTACTGGCCTTCCGCAGCGGGATTGTGGGCGAGCTGCAGAAATTCATGCGCAAGAACCTGGGATGAGTTACGGGGGCGGCAGCCCCCAGTCCTGTTCGGCCAACGCCTGCGCGATAGCGCGGTAGCCCTTGTCGCTCGGGTGGTAGCCGTCCCGGGCGAGCAGGGCAGGGTCTGACACCGTGGGGTAACCCAGATACCGGAAATCGTCCGGGTTCCTTGCCGCAAGCACCTGATACACCCTGTCCAACTGCCGCGCCCGCCATCCCATAACCTGGCGCAGGGGTGCCGGCAAGGCCGAGAATTTGTCCATGGGCGGCACGCTGAGCAACGTAATCGGCGCCTGATACCGGGTTGCCAGGGTTTCGCGGAGCTGAATCAGTTGCCGGCGAAACCGGAACCGTGGAGTGAAACCGGTAGTGTCGTTTACCCCCATGCTCAGTAATACCGCATCTGCCGGTGGCAAGTCGGCGGTGCCCAGCGCATCAAGCAGCGCACCCAGCCGAATACCATTCACCCCGAAGGTAGACCAGCCAATACAGAGTCCGGTGCGTTGATGTAACTGCAACGCCAACTGGCTTGCCAGACCCTGGGCGTGGCTTTCAACCCCCACGCCCGCCGCAGTGGACTCGCCCAGCACCAGCAACCGAAAAACGGGCTCTCCCTCGCCGTACTGGCCTACGTGATCCCCAGTGGCCTCTGGCAGCCGTGGTGTCACCCGCCGGGTGTGCTTGCCCTGATAGAGCAACACGGGAAACAGCAAAGCCGTAGTCAGCCAGAAAGGCGCGTGCATAAAGGAGTCTCTTTTAGCGAGGGTAAAGCCCAAGTATTGCAGGATTCCCCCATGCCAAACCAGCCAGACACAACATTAAGCCCGGAGTTATACGAACGCGTTCGCAAAACTCCGGGAAGGTACCGGGAAATGTTGCTAACCTTCTGATAAGTTTGAAAAGGAATATCGGGGCGTGCGGAGTTATACGCCCCCAATCTGGAGCAGGGGTGGCTCGAACGCGGGCGTATAACTCCGGCGGTAGCCGTGGTGGATTCAGGTAATTTGCTGATTTTATTGGTGAAGCTGGGGTTTGTTAGGGCCGAGATTTTTGGAGTTATACGAATGTGTGTTATACGAACGCGTTCGTATAATTAGCTGTTAAATTCGAGGGAGCCTATGCAAGACACTGGTTCGGGGTTTGTCAGCACGCTGGAGTCGCTTGCCCAGGCTTTCGTTGTTGCTTCAGTGTTGTGGATACTTTTTCTGATTGTGGCTTGGCCCTTCATTACAGTATCGAGACTTGTTTTCTATGTGGCTTCCCTTGGAGCTATCAAACCGACGTATAGACAATCCCTAGAGCACCAGGGGATCGTTGGTTTGGCATTTCTGATTTTTATGCTACTTCTTTTCTACGTGCACATCGTTTACGGGGCAAGGCTCTATGGGAATCAGTCAGAGTGAATTTAACCAGTCAATTAAGTTCGTTCCGGCCTACGGCCTCCACCGGACGCCCTAGACGGGCGCCGCTTATCATTGGCGTTAGCGAGCAAAGGACATATGCAATTTCTACCTACCTACCTCATCAGCGTTCTTCTCTTAGTTTCCCCGGTAGCGCTCTCTGCGGCAGAAAACCTAGACGAGCGTTTATTCTCTGAGCTGCGGCTAATCAATCAGTCCATGAGTAAGTTGGCTTCGGAAAACGAGGCGTTTATCGAAGAGCTGGACAGGAGGGAGCGTTGCTCTGGAGCCACGTCAACGGAAGCGTCCTGCAGAGAGGAATCATTGCAGCATTTGACCAATTTGGACGAAAGCAATCGGAAAACAGAAGAGCATGTGAAAAATATGATTGAAGGGTACGCCAGGATCTACGGCTTGTTGCGCGTAGCACACATGCAATGTGATCTGAAAAGCATCAATTTTGATGCGGTGCCGGCATCTCTGAGAGCACAATCCCAATCAATCAAACTAGACCCAGACGCTGTTGTCCTGAAGTACATTGAGGCATCTGAAGACGCGTTGGAGGAAGATCTTGATGAGCTTGATTGTGAGGAAATCGAGTCGTTTACAGCTACGATTCGACAGATATCTATTGCGGCGCGTCGGGCTCAGGGAAGAATGCGCTAACAAGTGGGTGAAGCTGACCGGTACTACGCTGCGCTCCGCACCGGCAGCTTACCCAAGCGTTAATTGCCAAGGAGAGGTATGGCTATCAGCTTTCAGGTGAATCACCCTATCACCACGGACCAGTTCATCGGTTTGTTGGAGAGCTCTA
>NZ_JBRJHG010000028.1:0-16437 GCF_053628895.1 Marinobacter sp. MBR-105
CCGCACAAACACAACGGTGGATTGCCGCCGAATGTGGCAGAGAAGGCCTACTGGAAAACTCAAAAGACGGTGGCCTAAAACACTTGACCACTACACAAAAGCGAACATTCGCGGCGATCAAAGTTTGAGCTCAGTTTGTACCGGTCGGAACTCTTTCTCAGTATCGGGGGCTTGCCGCAGACGTCCTTCAAACTTGCACAATCAGACCGTCAGCTGCCCAGGCGAGATTACTCTCCAGTTTGCAATTATTTTCAATTCGCCAAAGATCCAGTTCGTGACTTAGGTGAGTTAACCAACTTTTCTGGGGCCTGACATTGTCTATGATATCTAAGGCAAGGTTATAGTCATTATGATTGGCGGGAGAGTGAACCTTTGGGGGATAGCTGCAATCTAACGCCATGCTAAAAGGTCCCCAAGACTTGAGGAAGTGCATACTGTTTTCTGGCAGACCGACCGTATCGGTCAGGTAGGCAAACCGATGCCCGGAAGCAGTTTCGATGGCGTAGCCGTAGGTGATTTTCGAGTGATTCAGCGGCAAAGGCGTGATTTTCAGATCACCGATTTCGAATGGCCTGAAGGCTTCAAGGTGCTGAAAATCCAGTATTCCGGAGTTTTTATACAGATCGGCACAGCCGTCAGGATCAGGCGGGCAGAACACGGGAAGCTGCGCACCTTTGCCCCACCGCAAATGAAAAAGCCCCTGAACATGGTCTGCATGAAAATGGGTCAGAACAATGGCATTCAGACGGCCCGCCGGAAACCGGTCGTGTATATCCATCAGGCCGGCATCCAGTAACAACCGCACCTTATCCGTTTCAATCAGTGCCGAGCAGGGGCGGCGCTGGTATTCCGGTTGCTGCCTGGCGCGAACACAGGCCGCACATTCACAGCCGTAACGTGGCACGCCACCGGCGCCAGCTGTTCCCGTGAAAGTTATCTGCATAATGCTGTGCCTCTGACCGGTTGGCGGATTACTTCGATAAATGCCCGTGATGCTTCACTCAAAGCGCCATCATTATTGATCACTATGCAGTGTTCAATTGGCGACTGGATCTGCTGATGCCGCCGCAGGCGGGCCTCGATTTCTGCGGCCGATTCCCTGCCGCGCTTTTGCAGTCGTTGGCGCAGTACCGAGGTTGACACCTCGATCAACACCGGAACCAGACCCGGATAGCGGGCAAAGGCTTGTGCAAGCCACTGCCTTGAGCCGTTCACCACAACGGTGTTGCCGTTTTTCAGCCAGGTATTAATCTCCACACCAATACCATAGTCGTGCCCGTTACCCGACCATTGCATGGCAAAAAGCCCCTGCTGCGCCCGGGCGTTAAACGCCTCCCGGCTGATGGGCAGGTGGTTTTCCCCATCCGGGTCAGCCGGGCGGGTAATACAGCGCCGGGCAAAGCGGATATCGGAATGCTCTGCCAGGGCAGTGGCCGCGGCTTTGATTAGCGTGTCCTTGCCGCTGCCAGAGGCGCCAATGACGTATATCAGTCGCCCTTTCATACCTCAGCCCTCCTTGCCCCATGAAAATCAGTATTAGTGGGTGCCATGCGCCGGGCCACAATAATGGCTATCAGCCCACCGGCCAGAATGACGCCGGCGCCAGCAATGACCGTGTTGTATCCGGCAAGCTCGGAAATCACCGCAGCTGCGGTCGGCCCCAGCGCAAAACCCATCATGAAAGGAATGGCCAGCATCCCGAAAACCGCACCAAAGCTCTGCCGGCCCAGCAACTCCGCCGTTATCACCGGCCTTACAATGCTGGCCACACCGTATCCGGCGCCGTGGAAAGCCACAAACACGAACGCCATCCAGATATTGAAGTGGGTTGCCAGCAGGGCCGCCGTCGCGATGATCATCAGCGTGTAGCAGGCAACCGCAACGCCGAAGGTGCTGACCCGACCCGCGGTTAGCATCATGAACACCCGGCCCACCACCTGCATGGGGCCAATCATCGACACCACAACCACTGCAAGCCATATCGACAAACCGCTCTCCTGAAGAATGAATAACAGGTGGGTCAGAATGGCACCATGGGCCAGCCCGATGGCACAGAAGGCAACGCCAAGCATCCAGAAGGTGGGTTGTGCCATGATTTTACCGGAGGTTCCGGGCTTTGCAGGCTCCAGCGTTTCGGTAAAGGGGCGAAGGCAACCCAGGCCGAAAATGGCAAAAGGCACACTGACAAATAGCACCACTGCCGCGCCTATTCTGACCGCGGCCTGCCAGCCAAAGGCCTCCGCCATCAGATGTGCCGCAGGAAATGCCAGACTACCGGCAAACCCGCCAAGCAGAGTCACTACGGTAATCACCTGCCGTGCCTGGCTGCCAATGACCCGTGTGATCACCGTAAAACAGGCTTCATAGAGGCTCGCCGACATGGCCAGGCCGATACCCGCCCAGATCAGGTAGAAGTGCCACACCTCGCTGACCTCTGGCAAGGCCACCAACAGCAAGGCACCCAACACCATGCCCCCTGCCAGAACAGCGCGCCCATAGCCGCGATCAATCAGGGAGCCAGCCAGAGGTGCCGCTATGGCGGAAACCACCAGCGCCAGCGTAAATGCCCCGGACAATTCCGATTTTGACCAGCCCAGCGCCGCCTGCCAGGTCGGCAGCAGCGCTGGGAAGCTGTAGTAGAGCGACGCCCAGGTCAGTGTTTGCGCAATGGCCAGCGGAAACGCCGCCCGCTGAAGCCCGGTCAGCATGGTTCCGGCATCACCGGCGCAGGCGCCTGTAGCCTGATAGTCTCGTCTGCCAGGCGCCGAACCAGATCCGGGTGATGGAATATCGCCAGTATGCCAACGCCTTCCTGCTTGATGGTCTCAATCAGCTCGGCCACGCTCTGTGTCGTGCCGGGATCCAGACTGGACGTTGGTTCATCCAGCAGCAGCAGTCTTGGCCGGGCAACCAACCCCCGCGCCAGATTGATTCGCTGCTTTTCCCCGCCGGAAAAGGTCGCTGGCGGAAGTCCCCACAAACGCTCTGGCACCTGCAGCTGTGCCAGCAGGTCACGCCCGCGCCTCTGGGCCTCCTGGTGGCTGACGCCCCTGGCCAGCAATGGCTCTATGGTGATGTCGAGCGCGCTTTTGCGGGGCAGGCAATGCAGAAACTGGGTCACGAAGCCTATGTCCCGGCGCCGTAACTGCAATATCCGGTATTCGGACGCCTGCGCCAGGTCGGTGACTTTGTCCTCCTGGTCGCGATACAGAATGCGCCCGGAACTTGGCAGGTAGGTGCGGAAAATGCATTTGAGCACGGAGGACTTGCCTGAACCCGTCGGCCCTGTCAGTGCCGTTAGCTGGCCCGGATAAACCGTCACTTTGACGGCGCTGCAGGATGGGATCAGCTTCTGCTGTTCGTGCAGCTGGAAATGTTTGCTGAGGCCATCAATATCAAGAAGAGGCTTCATAAAAAGACGTTCCTTAAAGGGCAGACGCCACTAACCGTTGGGTGTAGGCGTGCTGGGGGTCTTCCAGCACCTGATCGGTCAGGCCGCTTTCGATCACCTGGCCGTACTTCATCACCAGGGTTCGTCCTGCCAGCAGCCGTATAACACCCAGGTCGTGGGTGACCACAATCATCGCGGTATTCAGTTCATGCTGGATTTCCAGAATCAGATCCAGAATGCGGGCCTGCACGGACAGGTCCAGCCCGGTCGTCACTTCATCCAGCAACAGCAACGGAGGGCGGGTTGCCAGGGCTTTGGCGATCTGTACGCGCTGTTGCATACCGCCGGAAAACCGGCGGGGGGATTCATCCATCCGCTCGCCGAGTACCTCGGTGCGAGTCAGCAGATCCCGGGCGCGCTGGCGGATGCTGGCGTAATTCGCCACGTCACTCATCAGCAAACGTTCGGCAATGTTGCCGCCGGCGGACACGTTGAAATTAAGGCCAAGGTTGGGGTTCTGGTACACCATGCCGAACCGGTGGTTGCGCAGCCAGCGCTGACGGGCAGCGTTCAGGGAAAACAGATCCAGCTGCTGGTCGCCATCGAAAAAACGGGCTTCACCGGCACTGGGTTCGGCGTCGAAAAACAGGGTTTTGACCACCGTGGACTTGCCGCTGCCGGATTCGCCCACAATACCCAGGATTTCACCCTGATGAAGATCGAGGCTGACATTCTGAGCCGCCACCACCGAGCCACAGCTGACGCATACATTGGTTTCCGCCTCGGCACCGGTATTTTCGAAACATAACGGGCAGCCCGGGCCGTGAATCCTGCTCAGCCCCCGTACTTCCAGTATTTTCTTCATGGCCTGGCCTCTTCGCACTCTGCATTCTTCAGCTGGGCACACCGATCATTACAGTAGCCGGTATCAGAGCACTGCCAGTGGCGCGACCCGTCAGGGTGGATGATTTCATCCAGATAGGAGGTGACACTGTTGCAGCGATCGCAATGGCGCCGGTTGCCCTTCGAGTCCAGGAAGGCCTCGGTGCGGAAGGCGACGTCTTCAAAGGCCAGCGGAACCGCATCGGTGAACGGTGGTACCGCATAAATCTTGCGTTCCCGCCCGGCCCCCAGAAGGATAAGCGCGGCAGACTGGTGCATTTTCGGCACATCGAAACGGGGGATAGGGCTGGAATCAATCACATAGTGGCCATTGATCCGGGTCGGATAGCGGTTGGATATGGCAATTTCGTCAAACTGGACGATGTCTTCGTACAGCCTAGTCAGAAGTGGCGCATAGTCCCCCTCGCCGTGCATGATTTTCCGGCGCGCCTCGGACGGTTCCACGATGGTCAGCGGGTCCGGTGTTGGGACCTGCAGCACCAGTATCTGGTCGGCGCTCAGCTTATCTTCCGGTATCCGGTGACGGGACTGGATGATATTCGCCTCGGCCGCCCGTTCGGTGGTGTTGGCGCCCGGGCAGGTCAGTTCCACAAACTGCCTCAGGTTAACGGCGTTCACGGAATCATCGGCGCCCTGGTCAATCACTTTCAGGGTGTCACCGGCGCCGAGCAATGACAGGGTCAGTTGCAGGCCACCGGTACCAAACCCCCGCCCCATGGGCATTTCCCGCGAGGCATAGGGTGTCTGGTAGCCGGGAATCGAAATGGCTTTCAGAATGTTTCGGCGGATTTCACGCTTGGCGAATTCATCCAGGAAGGCAAAGTTGTAGTTCACATCATCAACAGGCAGCTCGTAACCCGGGTTCATGATTCCGCTCCATGTGCTGCTTTTGTGTGTGCCGGATCTTTTTCCTGGGTGGTCCGCAGGCGGTCCACTTCCGACTGGAATGTCACGTAATGAGGCATTTTGTAGTGGTTGGCAAAGCCCATCGAATCCACCCCGTCTACATGCAACAGCACAAATTCAGGGTCTTCCGAGGGGCAGTCAGCGCCGTCCTGCATACCCTTCTGTAACGCCCGGTCGAGAATGGCCATGGCAATGGCTTTTACTTCGTTGTGGCCGAAACAGGCGCCATAGCCCAGCGAAAACAACGGCGGCGCACCGGATCCAGCGCCCTCCTGGGTCGCCACCACTTCGCACTCTGTCATCAGGACTTCCCCGGCTTCCGTGGGCTCGCCGGTTATCGGATGCGGCAGCGTCACCGGTACGTAACCTACCCGCAGTTCTGCGATGGTGGGGTGCACATTGCCGTACCCGCGCACGTTGGAATAGGCCAGCGCCAGCAAGGATCCGGTTTCCGCCCGTGCCATGGTGGCCAGCGCCGCCGATCGCGGAACCGGGAAAACCAGTGGCTCCCGGGTGATATCGAAAGGGCTATCCGGCCTGTCCGGTTGCGGTGGCAACAGGCCCTCTTCCCGCAGCGCGTCAACCACTTTCGGGAAACTGTCGGGAAGGTCGCTGTCGGGCGCATCCTTGATGAACCGACGCGAAACTTGACGAAAGGTTTCCGGCGACTCATCGGCAAGATCCAGCCTGAGCAGCCGCAAGGCATAGTCCATGGTTGGCCCCAACATCTGCCCACCGGGAATATCCTTGAAGGCACTGGAGATTCGCCGGATCAGCCGCATTCCGGAGGTGGACTGGGTAGGGGTTTCCATCAGCCGGGGCCGGGTGGAGCGGTAGGCCCGCAGTGCAAAAGCCGCCTCAAGGGTGTCACCCTGCATCTGCTTGATGGCCAGGGCTGCAAGCCGCGGGTGGTAAAGACCACCTTCGGAGACCACCCGGGATGTGAGCAGGCGCAGTTGATGTTCAATGGAAGCCAACGGCAGGGAAGAACCACCCTCACCCTCGGCTGTGCGCAGGCTTTCTACGGCAGTGTGGGCGCCGGCAATGGCTTTTCCACCGCCTTTAATCGCAACATAACCCATCAGTTTGCCCCCGTATCTTCAATCAGCGTGGTGCGCGGCAGCGCCAGGCAATGCTGTTGATCCGTGAGAATCAGATCAACGCCCAGGGGAAAGCCGCTGCACCAGTTGTTTCGTGCGTTGAGCCAGGACCCATCCAGGCCGCCAATCCTGATGCGCCGGGATTGCCTGATACCGGGGCCTGAAAGCTGCCAGCAAGGACCGTCCACCAGGGAATTCACAACCACCACCACAGTGGCACCGGTCTCCGGCGATTCCAGGCTGCCCAGCTGTGGCGCAAAATCAGGCTCAAGGTCACCCCGGACAATCACATAACCGGCCCGTTCCGGGTCAGTCAGGTGTGCATTAAGGCGGGTTCTGGTGAGGTCACTCAACAGCTGATGAGGGTCTGCAAGCGTGGTTTCCGCGTCTACCAGCGTCGCCAGTATGGCCACCGCACTGTCTGTGTCCGCCAGCCAGACTGATTCACCGGGGTAGCTGAAGGCTTTCAACAAATTCCGGAACAGCGCCTGTTGCGTGCCTGGGTGCCAGAACCGCAGGAGATCCGGCCCCGCCGGTTGCGTTTGCGACTGTGCCGCAGCAGATGGTTCAGGCATGGCCGTCCTCCTCGTAATGGCCCAGCGACGAGAAATTCACCCGGGTGGTTTCCAGCAGCGCCTTACGCTCTTTCGCCTGTGCTGCGAGACGATTCTGGCCCTTTTGCAACAGCGGGATAAGGGTCTCGTGTCCCGGCAGTTGATTGGCCAGCACCCCGTCCAGCACCGCAATGGCCCTGGCAAGGCTGGCGCGGTCGTCCATCACCTGGGCGGCACCTTCATACCAGGTTTGGTCTGCCGCAAGCATTCGAACCCTCGCCGTGGCCAGAGGTATTTCTCCCGGGAAATACAGCTCGCCCATTGCGCCGTCGCGGATTTTCATCAGACCCAGCCCGGACTGTGGCAGCTGCACGTCTTCAATCAGGAAAGCCTGTTCAAATTGCTCTGCCGCCGCTCTGACTTCACGGGCATCCACAGCAAGCAGGCACCGCGGCCATTGATGGCGCGGCGCCAGGGCCTGCTGCTGCCCCGCTGTTTCTGGCCCTGCCATTACACCACCACCCCGCCAGCTTCAGCGGCTAACGGCTGTTTTTGCCACTGGCCTTCGCGCTGGTACACCGGGGTTCCGCCCACAAACGTTGCCTGCAAAGACAGGGGCGAACCATCCAGTTCACTCAGCAACAACAGGTCAGCGTCATAACCCGGTGCGATTTGGCCTTTGCGGTCACCCATACCGGCTGCCCGGGCCGGGTTTTCACTGACCATTTTCCAGGCATCCGCCAGCGGCAGGAGATCGTGCCGGGCTGTGACAAACGGTGCGGTAAACAGGCTGGGGTAGTGATAATCGCTGCACAGAATATCTACCAGGCCCTCGGCAATGGCGTCCCGCACGCTGATCGCGCCAACATGGGAGCCGCCCCGAACCAGATTGGGTGCGCCCATCAATACTGAAATGCCGGACTTGCGGCTCTCCAGGGCGGTTTGTGCATCCATCGGGAACTCTGCAATCGCAGTACCCAGCTGGACGTTGCGGGCAACGTCTTCCAGGCCGTGATCGTCGTGGGACGAAAGGCTGACACCTGATGCCAGCGCCAGGCTGGCTAGCGCGCGGGTCTGTTCCTCGCCCAGTTCCCGGCGGCCCTGCAGGCTGCTGAGAAATTCCTGGGTGGCATCGTCGTCCATGGTCACCCGGCGCTGCAGGCCGGCAAGATACCGTTTTACGGCGCGTTCATTATCAAGTTCCGGCAGATGGTCGTTCAGCGACAGCATGTGAACGCGCCCATTGCGGAGCCAATCGACCAATTCGTCGTGGCCTTCGGTATTCACTTTCTCATGGCGGATGTGCACTTTGGCCTGGCAGCTGAACCTGGGCATCAATTCTTCCAGCGCCAGCAACAATTTGCGCACGGTTTCCCGGCTGCGGGGGCCGGGTTCGAACCCGTCAGTGATGCTGTAATAGAAAGTGGTGATGCCATTGGCAACCAGGCTGGCATCGTTGGCGGCCAGTGCCAGGTCAAGCGGAAACAAGGTGCCGGCCCTGGGCGTGATATGGCGCTCGAAAGCATCACCATGCAGGTCAATAATCCCGGGCAGCAAATAGCCGCCGCCGGCATCAATAACCTGGCTGTTACCCTGCACAACGTCTTGCCCAATGGCGGTAATAACGCCATCAGTCACCTGCAGGCAGGTGTCATTTTTCCAGCCGTCAGATAACAGCAGGTGCACATTGCTGATCACCAGGGTGTTACCGGAGTCCGGAGCTGTCTGAGTGGAATTGTTCATACTGTTTACGTCCTATCGAATTTGGGTCAGCAGCCGTTCGCGCATGCGAGAGGAAAAATGCTCGACCAGATAAACAAGAATAAAGATTGAGAAAATGATGAAAGCGGCCTGGTCGTAGCGGAACATCTCCATGGAAACGGCAAGTTCAGCGCCAATACCGCCGGCGCCCACCAACCCAAGCACAACCGATGAGCGCACGGCTTTTTCAAGAGAAAACAGACCGGTGTTGATCATGCTGGGCAGCGCGCCGGGGATCTGCACCACCGCGATACGGTCCAGAGGCCGTGAGCCAATGGAATCCAGTGCCTCCGATGGGCCGGGGTCAACTTCTTCGAAAGCTTCAGCAAAGAAACGGCCACAGAAGCCGATGGTGTCTACGATGATGGTCAGGGTGCCGGCAAACGGGCCAAGACCAACAGACACCACAAAAAACAGGGCCCATGCCAGGTCCGGCACCGTACGCACGAAGCTGATGATTGAGCGGGTGACATAGCGCACCAGCGGATGGGGTGAGGTATTGCGCGCTGCCAGCAGCGCCATAGGTACACTCAGAATCACGCCAATGCCTGTGCCCACCAGGGCCATCTGGAAGGTAACCAGTATTGCCTCGAAGATGGGCTGGGCACGGTCTGTGGCCGGCGGGAACATTTCCCCGACAATGGTTCCCATATTGGGCAGGCCCTGTATTAGGCTCTGCAGGGACATACCAGCACCGGCCAGCGACCACAGAAAGAACCCGAGAAACAGCGCAAAAAGGCCACTGCGCAGCCAGGATGGCCTTTGAAAACGCCCCCTTAACAGGGGTGATGCAGGATGAATCTGGCTTGGCTCAGGCATAGAATTCTCTCAGGCTGGCGGTGCTCTCTGAGTGGCTGGGGCTGTCCAGCTGAAGTTCCGATGAGCGTAGCCCCAGAATGCGATCGGCATAGTGCAGGGCATGCTCAACGTGGTGGGAAACAAAAAACACCGTCAAATTGCGTGACCGCGACAAACGGGCAAACAACTCCATCACCAGCTCGCCGGATTGCGGGTCCAGGCTGGCAGTGGGTTCATCGGCGAACAGAATGCTGGGCTCCTGCATCAAGGCCCGCGCAATGGCCACACGTTGTGACTGGCCACCGGAAAGCTGGTCGCAGCGCTGGTAAGCAAAGTCCGCCAGCCCTACCTGCTCCAGGCAGTCCATGGCCCTTTGCCGGTCTTCCTGGCGCGCCAGGCTCTGTGCCCAGTTGCGGGGGCCGGAACAGTGGGCAAGATTGCCATGCAGCACGTTGGTCAGGGCGGACAGCCGCGGCACAAGGCAGTGCTTCTGGAACACAAAACCGACCCGATTACGGGCTTTTTTCAGGGCCCGGCCCGATTTACCGGACAAATCCTCACCAGACAGGCTGACCTTTCCGCTATCCGGTTCAATCAGCCGGACACAACAGCGGAGCAATGTGCTTTTACCAGCCCCGTTGGCACCGATCAGGGCAACCGACTGGCCTTCATTGATGCTGAAACTCACATCACGAAACACCGCTTTGTCGGTACCCTTGAAGTGCTTCGACAGGCCTTCAACCTGCAGGGAGTCGGATACCATGGAGGGTGCAACAAAACGGGGCTGCACCAGAGGTTGGGCGACGGGATTCATAACAGGTGTCCTTGGAATCGAAATATCTGAAACAAAAACAGCGGGGCCGGCTGACGACCCAGCGAGTTCGGGTTAGGGGCGATCAGTCGCCAACAAAATCAGAGTATTCCGGGTAGCCAATGGTGGCGTACATGGACCGTACGTAGTTGTAGTCGCTGTCCTTGATGTTGCTGATAAAGCGCATGCCGGTGTATTTGTCGACGTCAGTACCGCCGCCGTTAACGATGGAATTAATCAGCTCATCGGAATGGTTCACGAAACCGTCACGCAGGCGGCTGATCATCTCGTCACTGACATGGCTGCCGGCCATCAAGAGATCGTTTGGAAGGTCCGGGCCGCGGGCAATTACCCGGAAAGCGCCAGGCTGGTGACCGCCATTTTCCATTTCCTGTGTGCGCAGGCGACGGAACTCTGTGTGGTTCATACCAACCGCCGCCACATCACCACGCTTGAGCGATTCCCACAGTACCGGAACTTTGGTGTGCACCAGCTCCAGATCTTCCATCGGCTTGATCCCTGCATCGGCGAGGGCCTGAATGGGGCCAAGGTGACGGGAGGCAGAACCGACGCTGCCCATGGCAACCCGCTTGCCGACCAGGTCTTTGACATTGGTAATACCGGAGTCCGCCATGGTGACGATTACCGGAAAGTAGTCAGGGCGAGAGAAACCCACAACAACTTTGGCGTCCGCACGATTCTGCATCACTACATATTCAGCCGGGCCGGTCAGTACGAAATCGACCTGCTTGAAGCGAAGGGCCTCTACAGCCGCGGTGCGGTTGGTAACCGGGGTAAATTCAATGTCGTAACCGGTGACTTCAGAGAGCTTGTCACGAAAGGCGCCGAACTCGCGCTGTAGCTCTTCCAATCCGACTAGGTCGGTGACTGCCAAACGGACGGTTTCGGCGTTAGCAGCAGGAATTACAAACGAGAGTGACAACAGAACAGAGCTTGCGAGTAGCTTTAAACTTTTAAACATCAGGTTGTGCCTCCAGAACTCGGAATTTTGAAGGCCTTAAGGTAGTGGTGTTATGTGACATTCAGGCGAAGAATGCATGAACAGCTAATGACATTCTTGTTAACGGGATGGCTTGATTCTTTTATCGTTCATTGAGATGTAGATAGTGACGGACATAACTGACACAGGGCTCTTACCACATCATCACCTAACCAAATGCTGCACAGCGAATGAGTCTCCGCTGCTTCGAGGCTCCAAACCCGCGCGTGTTCTGGTCGTTAAGTGTTCAGTCTGAATGTTCGCTTTGCGACCTCAGCGTGCTTAATCTCCCGGAATCTCGGCGACAAAAAAGGTCCGCTTCTTATCAAAAAACGGACGTAGCCTCGATTTCAATTGAGGGCTCTGCCCTCTCGCCGCAAGCGGCGATTCGCCCGAGGTATTTAAGGACCAGCGATTTTATCGCCGGATTCTGGCGCACGGCGCTCTCTCCGATACCGATAGCGTTGGCGACTTCGCCACGGTTTAGCTGGCCCCGAAAGACGATTTGCTTTAAATCGTCATCGGTTTTCGTAGCGGCCCAACGCTGAAAGGCAACAAGGTTTTCGCGAGCTTTTTCTTGTCCGTTAGTCATTCCCGATACTCAACGCTTTTTCAAGGGCATCCACAAAACCGTTTCTGAGGACAACCTTGCCGTTTTGGTCCTTGATGCTGCCGCGTTCTGTTTTAGTCCAGCCCTTTAATTTAAGGGACTCCTCAGAGATGGCGTCTCTCAATGCATCAATCTCGTGACTCAACAGGCTCGGTAACCTCGATTCAGATTTGTCTTCAGCACCCGCTCGGTAGTCAATTTCCAATTTCTTGATCGATGCAAACCTTTTATTTTCGGCCCTCAATTTACGGACCTTCGAAATCAGGTCGAGTATGAGGAAGCGGTGAGTTTTATTGCTTACCTCATCAACCCAATCGTACTCGCCCGAGGGCGTGGTCTGTGCTTTGATCGCTTTCTTTTTCTGGTCTCCAAGCGCCTGCCAAGCCTCAATGACCGCTCTATAATGTTCTCCGGTTTTGTTTCGGATGGTCTGCTCGCTAGGAGCGCCACGACTGGCCCCAAGCTTCGCAATCGTTGAGATTCTGAAATCAACCGAGCCTGACTCATGATGTTTCTTGCAAACGGCGTGAAGGGCCTCCAGGGACTTCCTGGAACGAGAATTTTTCAGTTGGCCCAGTATGGCCTCGTAGACTTCGTTCGGTTCACTCATTGCAGCTCTCGATTTCTAGCGGGAATTTCAAAGACCCGTTCATGGCTGACTCGATCTCTTGGCGCACATCACCTAGCTGTAGTGGTTCGGCGAGATCTTCCAAGGTGATTTGCCCATTGATCAACTGGTCAGCGACGTGCCAGTTATTCTGTGTCACTTGCATAATCAGCCGGACGACCTGATTGGCAGCTTTGAGCTGCTGATCCTCGGTCAACCGAAATATCGCGGGTGCAATCCCATTGGTGTCCGCCAATTTGTCGAGCATCTGACTGAGCAGGGGGCGTGCTCTGGAGGCACTGGCGCTCTCGTAAATCTCAGCGTTGGCACAGACCTCAGCGAGCAACCGAAATTCGCTGCTTTGCTCCTCCAAATGCATCTCCATTTCCACGTAATTGCCGCTGACGATCAGCTGGTGCTGGCCTGTCTCGGAGGTCTTCAGTAGTTCGGTAGATTGAGAAATCAGGCGGTATAAGTGCTGGAGATCCGTGAGAAGCATGTCGAGCTTTTTGGCTTTTTCCTCATACGCCGAGGTGATCTTTTTCAGCGTTCGCTCTTTACCAAAAAACTGTCCCGAAGACTCGGCATCGTACCGCTCGTCATCGAGCGTCTGCCTTTTTTCTTCGAGTTCGTGGTATTCATTGCGGGTGACATTGATTTCCAGAATGATTTCGTTGGCAATGGCCGACAAACCGCCCAGAAACGCCGGGCCGGTAATGAAGAAGCGGCACTGGGGACAATTTCGAGTCCCAAGGTAGCCATTGGGCACGGGCGCGTACTGTGCTTCAACCTTCCGCTCAACCAGTGCCATGCCACCTTCGTCACACTTGTTGCCGCTCATGGGGCAGATTCCGAAACTCATAAGTTGGAAGGCTCCAGAGGGCCAATTAGGTGTCAGACACTGATCCATGATGCTTCGGTCTGTGGCGATTAATTCCGGACGCGCCTCTTCGATTTTCTTCTGGAGGATGAGGTCTTCGTAACGATAATGACTCTGCTCAAGTGCCCGTTTTTCAGCCGCCGCCATCTCCAGCCGCATTTTGCTGGCTCCTACCTTTGTGTAGTAAATCGTCATCACCAGAGAGGAATGACCAACCAGCTTTGAAATCACGGCTATGGGCGCTCTGCCGTCGACAATGTAGGCAGTGATAAGGCTGACGCGGAGAGCATGAGGTGTAAATTGGCTCTTGTAATCCACGCTGCTCTTTTTTTCGATTTTCTCAGCGAGGTCCGCGCCTGGCCTCTGACTATGGAACAACAGAGCAGGCAGGGTTCGTGTAAACGCGGTTGTCGTACGCATGGGCGACGCCTTCTCATCACAGGCGTGTGAGGCCGGGTCGCGGAACAGGAACGATTGTTTACCGCGCCTTTTGAGGATGTCTTTGTGTATCCTTTGCTGCGGGTTGATTTGCGTCCACAGTGTCAGTTCTTCGATTGGGTTGTATTTGGATTGCCACTCCCGAAGCTGGATAATCCAATACGCCAGATCTTCCGGCATGAACGGAATATCGTAGCCGCCCAATTTCTTTCCGGTTTTGTTCGTCGTGATGTAGGCGCTCAACTCACCGTCATTGTTCCCTTTCTGAATAAAGCCCTTATTCCGCTTTCGGGTCGCAAGCGGACTTGGATTTTCGATCCAGTGAACCTTCCCATCACGCCATAACGGAACGAATTCATCTCCCTCTCCGCTGTCGAGCCAACAGATTTGCTGTCCTCGCAACGGAATGGATAGCAATGTGTAGTTTGCGACAATTTTTACGGGCGACCATAACTCGTGCATCTCTTCAAAATAGCGCTTGCGACCTCGCTTCCGCTCTTTTTTGACCACTCGATAAATGCAGTTTGGGTCATTGTCATCAATTAACTGTGGATCAACCCCGAACCAGCAGTCTTCGAGGAAGGGATGCAATTGATAGAGATCGCGAAACGACGTCGCCTCTAGCGGAATCAGATGCTGCTTGGCTCGTACAATGGCATCCATGGGCAATGGAGGCTTGTCTGATTCACTGCGCTTGTAACTGGGTAACTGATCTAACAAACCCTTGAGAACGGTTCTAAGAGGATTGCGGTAGCCGGGCAGAACTATCAACTCACCGTTCTCGTCCTCGTCAGAGCAATAAGTCTCCAAAATCCACTCGAAAAAAGCGGAACAGGCGTTATGCCGTGGTTTTTTTACAGTATCTGCGGTGACATTTATGAAGTTTTCGTACGCTCGCTCATCAAACGGGATATCCCTTGACAGCATGGCTCCCGGGTCGTCAACCAAGCCCAGCTTGTCCACGTAAAATCTAAGGAGTGCTCTCAAATGTGAGTATTTGTTGGATTGGCCTGTACCAGCCTCTACATAACACTGAATGGCTTTCCAAAACTCGGGGTATTTGCTGGTCAGTTCTCGATTAATGGCGTTTTCGTTGCCCAGGAAGTGAGGCCAAGATATCCAATGTTCGGAATAAGTTTTATTCGGCTGCGATGGCAACTTCGGGTCTTTTTCGTAGCCCCTGAAGTATTCCGCACCTGTTTTTAACCCCAAGCATTGAGCGGCTTCGGACGCCTCGGCGAGCGTCGCGTACCTCTTAACGGGGCGCTCAATGCCAAGGTAGCTGTACCAATCATCCCAATCTTCGGCATAGAAGTCGAAGGGACTTACTGTCAGCTTCGGGTCTTGTTTGTAGCCCTCGTAGAATTCCTTCTGTGTTTTGAATCCCAAGCGCTGGGCTGCTTCGGACGCCTCGGCGAGCGTCGCGTACTTTTCTTTGGGACGCTCATTGCCAAGAAAACTGTACCAATCAGCCCAATTTCTGCGATACATTCCGTCGGGATGGCGTGGCAGCTTCGGGTCTTGTTTGTAGCCCTTAAAGTATTCTGTGGACGTTTTGAATCCCAAGCGCTGAGCGGCTTCGGACGCCTCGGCGAGCGTTGCGTACTTCCCATCGGGGCGTCCAGTGCCAAGGAAGTTGTACCAACTACTCCAATCTTCGGCATAAAAGTCGTTGGGAGAACCTGGCAGCTTCGGGTCTTTTTGGTAGTCCTCATAGTATTCCGCCTGTGTTTTTAACCCCAAGCGTTGAGCGGCTTCGGACGCCTCGGCGACAGTGGCGTGCTTCTCACTGGGGCGTTCAGTGCCAAGGAAGCTATACCAATCATCCCAATCTTCGGCATAGAAAACAGAGGGTTGTGATGGCAGCTTCGGGTCTTTTTGGTAGTCCTCATAGTATTCCTGCTGCGTTTTGAACCCCAGACGCTGAGCGGCTTCGGACGCCTCGGCAAGCGCCGCGTACCTCTCGGGGCGCTCAACGCCAAGAAAGCTATACCAATCATCCCACTCTCCGGCATAACTTCGTTGGGGATTCGATGGCAACTTCGGGTCTTTTTGGTAGCCCTCATGGTATTCGGTGCGTGTTTTGAAGCCCAATCGCTGAGCGACTTCGGACGCCTCGGCGAGCGTCACGTATTTTTCTCTAGGGCGCTCATTGCGAAGGAAGTTGGGCCAATCAGCCCAATCTTCGGCATAGTGTTTGTCGGGAGCTGCTGGCAGCTTCAGGTCTTTTTTGTAGCCCTTGTTGTATTCATCTCTTATTTCGAATCCCAAGCGTTGAGCGGCCTCGGACGCCTCGGCGACAGTGGCGTACTTCTCACCGGGGTGTTCAGTGCCAAGGAAGCTATACCAATCATCCCAATCTCCGGCATAGAGTTGGTTGGGATTTGCTGGCAGCTTCGGATCTTGTTTGTAGCCCTTCTTGTATTCCGGCTGCGTTTTGAATTCCAAGCGCTGAGCGGCTTCTGAGGCTTCGGCGAGCGTGGCGTACTTAGTTGCCATGAGTGAGTCCTTTCTTGATTGGAGAAATTAAGCCGTGCTCGGGCGACAATCTGCTCAAATGCGCACGCATCTGCTTATCAGTGACCTGAATCCGTGACTTCAACGAGCTGAACTCACGCCCAAAGCCTGCAATAACAAGGCTTAGAGCGATATAATAGCATCTGACACCCATTCACCCA
>NZ_JBRJHG010000029.1:0-15864 GCF_053628895.1 Marinobacter sp. MBR-105
TCGCTCCGATCGCCATGGAAGATGGCCTGCGCTTCGCGATTCGCGAAGGTGGTCGTACCGTTGGTGCCGGCGTGGTCGCCAAGATCATCGAGTAACCTTCGGGTTACTCGTTTGTTGTTGCGCTGAGTTGTTTCGGTGCAGGCCAGTAGCTCAATTGGCAGAGCAGCGGTCTCCAAAACCGCAGGTTGGGGGTTCGATTCCCTCCTGGCCTGCCATTTTTCAACATCCGGATACATAAGCTGATTCCTATGGAGTCAAAAGCCGTTCAGTCGACCAGCCGTTTCGATGCTCTGAAATGGCTGGTTGTTTTTGTTCTGATTGCCGTTGGTGTGGTTGGTAATCAGTATTTCAGTGCCGAGTCTGTGCTGTATCGGGTTCTGGCTCTTGTTGGGCTGGGTCTTGTTGCTGCATTTGTTGCGCTGCAGACCGAGCGTGGCCGTCGTTTTGCCACCCTGTTGAAGGAAGCACGCGTAGAGATCCGGAAAGTCGTCTGGCCCACTAGGCCTGAGCTGGTTCAGACCACGATTATTGTTGTGGTGTTTGTTCTGGTTGTGGCTCTGATCTTGTGGGGTATGGATTCGCTGATCAGCTGGCTGGTCGCCGGCTTCATCGGCTAACGGGAGTGGGCAATGGCTAAACGCTGGTACGTCGTTCATGCGTATTCTGGCTTTGAAAAGCACGTAATGCGCACTCTGAAGGAGCGTGTGGCGCTCGAAGGCATGGAAGACAAGTTTGGCGAGATCCTGGTTCCGACCGAGGAAGTCGTCGAAATGCGCGATGGCAAGAAGCGCAAGAGCGAGCGCAAGTTCTATCCCGGGTACGTATTGGTCCAGATGGAAATGGATGATGCCTCATGGCATCTTGTCAAGAATACTCCTCGGGTACTCGGCTTCATTGGCGGTACCAAGGACAAGCCGGCACCGATTACCGAACGCGAGGCTGAGGCAATCCTGCGTCGTGTAGAAAGCGGTGCTGACAAGCCCAAGCCGAAGACATTGTTCGAGCCGGGTGAGATTGTACGCGTTGTTGAAGGTCCGTTTGCAGACTTCAATGGCGTTGTTGAGGAAGTCGACTACGAGAAGAGTCGAGTTAAGGTTGCGGTCCTGATCTTTGGCCGTTCAACTCCGGTAGAGCTGGAGTTTGGTCAGGTCGAGAAAGACTGAGCGTAGCCTGAAAACCTGAGAGCTCGCGCGCCACGGCGACGCGGGCTTTTTGTGTCTGCTGAAGGCAGTTATATAAACGGGGAGCCGAGAGGCGTCAGAACCCACAGGAGAACTATCATGGCAAAGAAAATTGAAGCCTATATCAAGCTTCAGGTTGCTGCCGGTCAGGCCAACCCGAGTCCCCCCGTTGGTCCGGCCCTGGGTCAGCGCGGCGTAAACATCATGGAATTCTGTAAGGCCTTTAATGCCAAGACTCAAGGCATGGAGCCGGGCTTGCCGATTCCGACTGTCATCACCGTATACAGTGATCGCAGCTTTACCTTTGTTACCAAGACCCCGCCGGCGCCGGTGCTGCTGAAAAAAGCGGCTGGCATCAAGAGCGGTTCCGGTCGTCCGAACACGGACAAAGTGGGTACGGTAACGCGTGCTCAGCTGGAAGAAATTGCCAAGACCAAAGAGCCGGATCTGACTGCTGCCGACATGGAAGCAGCGGTTCGTACCATTGCCGGAACTGCCCGCAGCATGGGCCTGAACGTGGAGGGTCTGTAAGATGGCAAAGCTGAGCAAGCGTCAGAAGCTGATTCGTGAAAAAGTAGACTCTACCCGTGCCTACACCGTTGATGAGGCGGTAGCACTGTTGGCCGAGCTGGGCCAGAACGTCAAGTTCAAAGAGTCTGTAGACGTGGCCGTTAACCTTGGTGTTGATGCGCGTAAATCTGACCAGGTCGTACGTAGCAGCACTGTTCTGCCGCACGGTACTGGCAAGACTGTTCGTGTAGCTGTGTTCACTCAAGGTGCCAATGCCGAGAAAGCCACTGCTGCCGGTGCAGACGTGGTAGGTATGGATGATCTGGCTGACGAAGTGAAAAAAGGCAATATGGACTTCGACGTGGTTATTGCCACTCCGGATGCCATGCGTGTGGTTGGTCAGCTGGGCCAGATCCTTGGTCCGCGCGGCCTGATGCCGAACCCGAAGGTTGGTACTGTAACTGCAGACGTTGAGACTGCGGTCAAGAACGCCAAAGCCGGCCAGGTTCGCTACCGTACTGATAAAAACGGCATTATCCACGCTCCGCTGGGTAACGTTGAATTCTCTGCGCAGAACATCAAGGAAAACCTTGAAGCTCTGGTGGCAGATCTGAAAAAGGCCAAGCCTGCATCGTCGAAGGGTGTGTATCTGAAGAAGATCACCATCTCTTCCACGATGGGTCCTGGCCTGACTATCGATCAGGGTACTCTGAGCATCTGAGGCTCTGAGCGGTAGTTACTTTGTAGTCTGGGCGGAAGCCAAGGCTGTCAAAGACCGCAGGCCCCCGCAGCGCCCTCTTGAAGGGCGCCTCAAGGGTTAAAGCAACGCCTGCGCAGACGGTGTGACGACGTTCTCTCTGAACCCAAACACCGTTAGGCGTCCCGCGAGGGACATAGATGGGTTTGCTGGCATAAGCCGGCGAAATCGAGGAGAAAACCAGTGGCAATTAGACTCGAAGACAAGAAAGCGATCGTCGCTGAAGTCAACGAGACTGCTGGTACTGCTCTGTCTGTGGTTTTGGCTGACTACCGTGGTGTCACCTCCGGTGACATGACGGCGCTGCGTGCCAAGGCTCGTGCCGAAAACGTGCGTCTGAAGGTTGTTCGTAACAACCTGGCAAAGATCGCGATTCGTGGTACCGAGTTCGAGTGCATTGATCCGGCGCTGGTTGGTCCGACCATTCTGGCTTTCTCAATGGAAGATCCGGGTGCCGCTGCGCGCCTGCTGAAGGATTTTGCCAAAGAGAAAGAGGCGTTCGAAATCAAGGGTCTGGCTGTCGGCGGTGAGCTGATGGGTGCAGAACAGATTGATCGCCTGGCTACGCTGCCGACGCTGCACGAAGCGTTGACCAAGCTGGCCATTGTTACACAGGCACCAGTTACCAAGCTTGCACGTACCCTGAACGATATTCCGGGCAGGATCACACGTGTTGTAGCTGCAGTCCGGGACCAGAAGCAAGACGCTGCTTGATTCTGTTGAACACCATTTTTTACATTTTTGGGAGAAAGTCATGGCTCTGTCTAAAGACGATATTTTGAATGCAATTGCTGAAATGAGCGTAATGGAAGTTGTTGAGCTCGTAGAAGCAATGGAAGAGAAGTTTAACGTTTCTGCTGCTGCCGCTGTTGCTGCCGCTCCGGCTGCTGCCGCTGCTGGCGAAGCCGCCGAAGAGAAGACCGAGTTCGACGTAGTTCTGACCGGCGCTGGCGAGAAGAAAGTAAACGTTATCAAGGCCGTTCGTGAACTGACTGGCCTGGGCCTGAAAGAAGCCAAGGAAATGGTTGACGGCGCACCTTCTACTGTTAAGGAAGGCGCAAGCAAGGACGAGGCTGAAGAAGCCAAGAAGAAGCTTGAGGAAGCAGGCGCTTCTGTTGAGCTCAAGTAAGAGTCGGCTGTTGATCGACACCGTGCGTTAAGCATGGACGGGCTGGTGGCTTCGTGCCACCGGCCTTTTTCTGTTGTATATGCTATAGAGTCTGGTGTGCAATTGCAGGTTGATGTCAGATCTATAACCTACAGCCAGAGTCTTGTTCAAGACGGCGCGATAAGCCGAGCAACTCGGCCCCGAAGCAGAACATTTGATTGCTTCTTGATACCAGGTATCAGGTCTAAAGCTGGGGAATGCAGATGACTTACTCCTACACTGAGAAAAAGCGGATTCGCAAAGACTTTAGTAAATTGCCTTCCGTGATGGAAGTCCCCTATTTGCTGTCTATTCAGCTGGATTCGTTCCGGGACTACCTCCAAATGGAAACTGCGCCTGAAGACCGCCGGGAAACTGGTCTTCATGCAGCATTCAAATCCGTATTCCCGATCGTCAGTTATTCTGGCAACGCCGCGCTCGAGTATGTGAGCTACCGAATCGGCGAGCCAGTCTTTGACGTCAAGGAATGTCAGCTCAGGGGCGTAACTTACGCCGCGCCGCTACGGGTGAAGGTCCGCCTGATCATTTATGATAAGGAATCGTCCAACAAGGCGATCAAGGACATCAAAGAGCAAGAAGTCTACATGGGCGAAATGCCCCTGATGACCGAGAACGGTACCTTTGTTGTTAACGGTACCGAGCGTGTTATCGTTTCCCAGCTCCACCGTTCACCTGGTGTGTTCTTCGATCACGACAAGGGTAAGACCCATTCCTCCGGCAAGCTGTTGTACTCAGCCCGGGTGATTCCTTACCGTGGCTCCTGGCTGGACTTCGAGTTCGATCCGAAGGACGCCGTGTTCGTTCGTATCGACCGCCGTCGTAAGCTGCCGGCCTCCATTCTGTTGCGTGGTCTGGGCTACACCTCTGAGCAAATGCTCGAGATGTTCTTCGAAACCAGTAAGTTCAGCCTGGGCGCGGAAGTGTGCAAGCTGGAGCTGGTGCCAAGCCGTCTGCGTGGCGATATCGCAACCTTCGACATCAAAGACAATGACGGTAACGTAATTGTTGAAGAAGGCCGCCGGATCACTGCCCGTCACATCAAGCAGCTGGAAAAAGCCGGTATCACCGAGCTGGAAGTGCCGACCGAGTATCTCTACGGTCGTGTCCTGGCCAAGGACATGATCGATCAGTCTACCGGCGAAGTGCTGGTAGAATGCAACACCGAACTGACCGAGGAAGTGGTTACCAAGATCCTTGATGCCGGTGTTAAAGACATTGAAACCCTGTACACCAACGACCTGGATTGCGGTCCGTTCATGTCGGATACCCTGCGTATCGACCCGACCCGCACCCCGCTCGAAGCGTTGGTGGAAATCTACCGCATGATGCGCCCGGGCGAGCCGCCTACCAAGGAATCTGCGGAGAATCTGTTTAACAACCTGTTCTTCTCCGAAGAGCGTTACGATCTGTCCGCCGTTGGCCGGATGAAGTTGAATCGTCGCCTGGGCCGGGAAGAAAGCACCGGCGAAGGCACGCTGACGCACGACGATATCATCGACGTACTGAAGACTCTGATTGCCATTCGTAACGGCCAGGGCCAGGTGGATGACATTGATAACCTGGGCAACCGTCGTGTGCGTTGCGTGGGTGAAATGGCCGAAAACCAGTTCCGTGTTGGTCTGGTGCGTGTTGAACGTGCGGTTCGTGAGCGTCTGAGTCTCGCCGAAAGCGAAGGCCTGATGCCGCAGGACCTGATCAACGCCAAGCCGGTTGCGGCCGCTGTGAAAGAGTTCTTTGGCTCCAGTCAGCTGTCCCAGTTCATGGATCAGAACAACCCGTTGTCCGAGGTTACCCACAAGCGTCGTATTTCCGCGTTGGGCCCAGGTGGTCTGACCCGTGAACGCGCTGGCTTCGAAGTCCGTGACGTACATCCGACCCACTACGGCCGCGTGTGCCCGATCGAAACTCCGGAAGGCCCGAACATCGGTCTGATCAACTCGCTGGCAACCTACGCCCGGTCCAATTCCTACGGCTTCCTTGAGAGTCCGTACCGGAAGGTGGTTGATGGTGTGGTGACCGACGAGGTGGTTTACCTCTCTGCGATTGAAGAGAGCAACTACGTGATCGCCCAGGCCAGCGCCGCTACCGATGAAGGCAAGCGTCTGACTGACGAGCTGGTTACGGTGCGTCACCAGAACGAATTTACTGTAGCGCCTCCGGAAGCGGTTAACTTCATGGACGTATCTCCGCGCCAGGTTGTATCGGTCGCGGCGTCTCTGATCCCGTTCCTGGAGCACGACGATGCCAACCGGGCCCTGATGGGTGCGAACATGCAGCGTCAGGCGGTGCCGACCTTGAAGTCGCAGGTGCCTTTGGTGGGTACCGGTGTTGAGCGCACGGTGGCTCAGGACTCTGGCGTGTGTGTAACCGCGCGTCGCGGTGGTGTGATCGAAAGCGTGGATGCGGCCCGTATCGTGGTTCGCGTCAACAACGAAGAAACCGAAGCCGGTGATGCAGGTGTGGATATCTATAACCTCACCAAGTACACCCGCTCCAACCAGAACACCTGTATCAACCAGCGTTCTATCGTGCGTCAGGGTGACGTGATTGCCCGTGGCGATGTGTTGGCGGATGGTCCTTCTGTGGATCTGGGTGAGCTGGCTCTGGGTCAGAACATGCGCATCGCGTTCATGCCCTGGAACGGTTACAACTTTGAGGATTCCATTCTCATCTCCGAGAAAGTGGTTCAGGAAGACCGTCTGACCACCATCCACATTCAGGAACTGACCTGTGTGGCTCGTGATACCAAGCTGGGCAGCGAAGAAATCACCGCAGATATTCCGAACGTGGGTGAAAGCGCACTGTCCAAGCTGGATGAGTCTGGCATTGTCTACATCGGCGCTGAAGTGGGTCCCGGCGACATTCTGGTTGGTAAGGTAACGCCGAAAGGCGAAACCCAGCTGACCCCGGAAGAGAAGCTTCTGCGTGCCATCTTTGGTGAAAAAGCGTCTGACGTTAAGGACACATCTCAGCGTGTGCCGACCGGTACCCGTGGTACGGTCATTGACGTTCAGGTCTTCACCCGTGACGGTATCGAGAAAGATGCCCGAGCGCTTTCGATCGAGAAAGAGCAGCTGGACAAGTACCGTAAGGACCTGAAAGACGAGTACCGCATTGTTGAAGGTGCGACGTTCGAGCGTCTGATGGCCGCTCTGAAAGGTCAGGAAGTGATCAGTGGTCCTGGCCTGAAAAAGGGTGCGAAGCTGGAAGAAGCCTACCTGGCGGAACTGCCGCGAGCCGACTGGTTCAAGCTGCGCATGAAAGACGAAGCTTTGAACGAGTTGCTGGAGAAATCCGAGCAGGGCCTCGAGGATCGCAAGAAAGAGCACGAAGCTCGCTTTGACGACAAGAAGGGCAAGCTTCAGCAGGGCGACGATCTGGCTCCTGGCGTACTCAAGATTGTTAAGGTTTACCTGGCAATCAAGCGTCGTATTCAGCCGGGCGACAAGATGGCTGGCCGTCATGGTAACAAGGGTGTTATCTCTGCGGTTATGCCGATTGAAGACATGCCCTACGACGAGTTTGGCAATACCGTCGATATCGTTCTGAACCCGCTCGGTGTACCGTCGCGGATGAACGTTGGTCAGGTGCTTGAGACTCACCTGGGTGCTGCGGCGAAAGGCCTGGGTGAACGGATCAGTCGTATGCTGGACGAGCAGCGCAAGGTAGCTGAGCTTCGTAAGTTGCTGGACGAGATCTACAATCACTCGGACGAAGTGTTCAAGGTTGACCTTGATAGTCTGACTGACAAAGAGATTTTCGAGCTGTGCAACAACCTGCGTGGTGGCGTTCCCATGGCAACACCGGTCTTCGATGGTGCCAAGGAAGCTGAGGTGAAGAGAATGCTTGAGTTGGCTGGCCTGGATACTACCGGTCAGACCAAGCTCTATGACGGCCGTACCGGCGATGCGTTTGATCGTCCGGTAACTGTTGGCTATATGTACATTCTCAAGCTGAACCACCTGATCGACGACAAGATGCACGCTCGTTCTACCGGCTCTTACAGCCTGGTTACCCAGCAGCCGCTGGGTGGTAAGGCTCAGTTCGGTGGTCAGCGCTTCGGTGAGATGGAAGTCTGGGCTCTGGAGGCATACGGTGCCGCCTATACCCTGCAGGAAATGCTCACCGTCAAGTCTGACGACGTAAACGGTCGGACCAAGATGTACAAGAACATTGTCGATGGCGATCATCGTATGGAGCCGGGCATGCCTGAATCCTTCAACGTTCTTGTCAAGGAAATCCGCTCGTTGGGTATCGACATCGAGCTGGAATCCGAGTGAGCCGAATTGTTTTTGGCAGCGTGAGCGGGCACTCCGTGTGCCCGCCCGAGATTAACGCCATCCGGAGCTTTAACTGATGAAAGATTTGCTGAATCTTCTCAAGAGCCAGAATCAGAGCAAGGAATTCGACGCCATCCGCATTGGTCTGGCGTCGCCTGACATGATTCGTTCCTGGTCTTTTGGCGAAGTAAAAAAGCCTGAGACCATTAACTACCGTACCTTCAAGCCGGAGCGTGACGGTCTTTTCTGTGCCAAGATCTTCGGCCCGATCAAGGACTACGAGTGTCTGTGCGGAAAATACAAGCGCCTCAAGCACCGCGGTGTCATTTGCGAAAAGTGTGGTGTCGAGGTTGCCCTGGCGAGCGTTCGCCGTGAGCGCATGGGCCATATTGAGCTGGCCAGCCCGGTCGCCCATATCTGGTTCCTGAAGTCGCTGCCGTCCCGCATCGGTCTGATGCTGGACATGACCCTGCGTGATATCGAGCGGGTTCTTTACTTCGAGAGCTTTATTGTTATCGATCCGGGCATGACCACTCTGGAGAAGGGCCAACTGCTGAACGATGAGCAGTATTACGAAGCCCTGGAAGAGTTTGGTGACGAGTTCGACGCCCGCATGGGTGCGGAAGCCGTCAAGCAATTGCTGGAAGACATCGATCTGCAGGCAGAAGTTGACGCGCTGCGCGAAGAAATTCCGCAGACCAACTCCGAAACCAAGATCAAGAAATTCAGCAAGCGCCTGAAAATTCTGGAAGCGTTCCTGTATTCCGGTAACAAGCCGGGCGACATGGTCATGACCGTGCTGCCGGTTCTTCCGCCGGACCTGCGCCCCCTGGTTCCGCTGGATGGTGGCCGTTTTGCCACTTCCGACCTGAACGACCTGTACCGTCGGGTGATCAACCGGAACAACCGTCTCAAGCGCCTTTTGGAGCTGAATGCTCCGGACATCATCGTGCGTAACGAGAAGCGGATGCTGCAGGAAGCTGTGGATGCCCTGCTGGACAATGGCCGTCGTGGCCGTGCCATCACCGGCACCAACAAGCGCCCCCTGAAGTCCCTGGCTGACATGATCAAGGGTAAGCAGGGTCGTTTCCGTCAGAACCTGCTGGGTAAGCGTGTTGACTACTCCGGCCGTTCGGTGATCGTGGTAGGTCCGTACCTGCGCCTGCATCAGTGCGGTCTGCCGAAGAAAATGGCTCTGGAGCTGTTCAAACCGTTCATTTTCTCAAAGCTTGAGCACCGCGGACTGGCGACCACGATCAAGGCCGCCAAGAAGATGGTCGAGCGTGAGGAAGGTGTGGTCTGGGATATCCTGGATGAGGTCATCCGTGAGCATCCGATCCTGCTGAACCGTGCGCCGACCCTGCACCGTCTGGGTATCCAGGCGTTCGAGCCGGTTCTGATCGAAGGTAAGGCCATTCAGCTGCACCCGCTGGTGTGTGCGGCCTACAACGCTGACTTCGATGGTGACCAGATGGCGGTTCACGTACCGCTGACTCTCGAAGCCCAGCTCGAAGCCCGCGCGTTGATGATGTCCACCAACAACGTGTTGTCGCCCGCCAACGGCGAGCCCATTATCGTACCGTCTCAGGACGTGGTACTGGGGCTGTACTACATGACCCGTGAGCGCCACGCCGCTCTGGGTGAAGGTATGGTCTTTGCTGACGTCAAGGAAGCCCATCGCGCTTACGGTGCTGGTCAGGTTGACCTGCAGGCGAAGGTTAAGGTTCGGGTCAAGGAAGTTGCGGTTGACGAAGACGGTAATCGTACCGAGAGCTTCCGCATTGTCGATACCACCGTTGGTCGCGCTCTGCTTTACGATATCGTGCCGGACGGCCTGCCGTTCGAGATCGTCAACAAGCCGATGGTGAAGAAGGCGATTTCCAACCTGATCAACACCTGTTACCGGGATGCTGGTCTGAAAGACACGGTCATCTTCGCTGACCAGTTGATGTACATGGGTTACCACTACGCAACCCGTTCCGGTATCTCGATCGGCTTTAACGATTTCGAGATCCCGCCGGAGAAGTACGAGCTGGTGGATGCGGCCTCCGACGAAGTAAAAGACATCGAAAACCAGTACGCATCCGGTCTTCTGACCCAGGGTGAGAAGTACAACAAGGTGATCGACATCTGGTCCCGTGCCAACGACAAAGTGTCCAAGGCAATGATGGAGCGTCTGTCCAAAGAGCAGGTTATTGGCCCTGATGGCCAGCCAGTGAAGGGCGAAGACGGTGAAGACCTGATGCAGGAGTCCTTCAACTCCGTCTACATGATGGCCGATTCCGGTGCGCGGGGTTCCGCCGCCCAGATCCGTCAGCTGTCCGGTATGCGTGGTCTGATGGCCAAGCCGGATGGTTCCATCATCGAAACGCCGATTACGGCCAACTTCCGTGAAGGTCTGAACGTACTCCAGTACTTCATCTCGACTCACGGTGCTCGTAAAGGTCTGGCGGATACTGCACTGAAGACCGCGAACTCCGGTTACCTGACTCGCCGTCTGGTTGACGTGTCTCAGGATCTGGTGGTGACCGAGGAAGACTGTGGTACCGATGAAGGTCTGCTGATGACGCCGCACATCGAAGGCGGCGACGTGGTTGTGCCGCTGGGCGACCGGGTTCTGGGTCGTGTGACGGCTCGTGATGTGTTCACGCCGACTGACAAGGACAACGCTGTTGTTCCTGCGGGCACGCTGCTCGACGAAAAGACTGTCGAAATGGTTGAACGCGCGGGTGTAGACGAAATCTGGGTACGCTCTGCGATTACCTGTGAGACCCGTCACGGCATCTGTTCCAAGTGTTACGGCCGTGATCTGGCCCGTGGCCACCAGGTGAACGTGGGCGAAGCGGTAGGTGTTATCGCTGCCCAGTCCATCGGTGAGCCGGGTACCCAGCTGACCATGCGTACCTTCCACATTGGTGGTGCCGCGAGCCGGGCGTCTGCGGTAGACAATATCCAGGTGAAGCATGGTGGTACGGTACGCCTGCACAACCTGAAGTCGATCGAGAAGACCGATGGTTCGCTGGTGGTGGTGTCCCGTTCTTCCGCGCTGGCCATTGCTGATGAGCAGGGTCGTGAGCGTGAGTGGTACAAGCTGCCGTACGGCGCTGTGCTGTCTGTGAAGAATGGTGATCAGGTAGAAGCCGGTGTTGTGGTTGCCAAGTGGGATCCGCACACGCACCCGATCATCGCGGAAGCGAAGGGCACCGCCAAGTTCGTCAACATGGAAGAGGGCATTACTGTCCGTACCCAGGCTGACGAGCTGACCGGTCTGTCCACCATGGAAGTGATTGACCCGAAAGAGCGTCCGGCTGCGGGTAAGGACATTCGTCCGGCCATTCAGCTGGTCGACGACTCGGGAGAGGAAGTGGAGCTGCCTGGGGGCGGTACCGCGATCTTCTTCCTGCCGGCCAACGCTCTGGTAACCATGGCGAATGGTGCCAAGATCGAGCTGGGTGATGTGGTCGCCCGTATTCCGCAGGAAAGCTCGAAGACCCGGGACATCACCGGTGGTCTGCCTCGGGTTGCCGACCTGTTCGAGGCCCGTCGTCCGAAAGAGTCCGCGATCCTCGCGGAGATCAGCGGCGTGGTTTCCTTTGGTAAAGAGACCAAAGGCAAGAAGCGCCTGGTGATCACGCCGAAGGATGACGATGCCTATGAGGTTCTGATTCCGAAGCATCGCCAGCTCAACGTGTTCGAAGGTGAAACCGTTGAAAAGGGTGAGGTGATCTCGGATGGTCCGTCCAACCCGCACGACATCCTGCGTCTGCTGGGTGTGGTCGAGCTGGCCAAGTACATCACCAACGAAATCCAGGACGTGTACCGTCTGCAGGGCGTTGTCATCAACGATAAACATATCGAGGTTATCGTTCGCCAGATGCTGCGCAAGGTCGAAATCACCGATCCGGGTGATACCACGCTGCTGTCGGGCGACCAGGTAGAAATTACCCAGGTGATGGAAGAGAACGAGAAGGCGAATGCGGCAGACAAAGAGCCTGCACGCTTCGAGCGTCTGCTGCTTGGTATCACCAAGGCATCGCTGGCGACCGAGTCCTTCATCTCTGCGGCCTCGTTCCAGGAAACCACCCGGGTTCTGACCGAGGGTGCGGTGACTGGCAAGCGGGACTACCTGCGCGGTCTGAAGGAAAACGTGGTGGTAGGGCGTCTGATACCGGCGGGTACAGGTCTTGCCTATCACAACGAGCGCCGTCGCAAGCGTGACCTGGAAGAGCAGGGCGTGACTGCGGCCGATGTTGAAGAAGCTCTGAGCGCCGAACTTAACCGCGAAAACTGAGTTCGTGCGCGCCACCCTCGGGGTAGATACCTACCTTCAGGGTGGTTAAAAAGAGATCAGTCATCTTGACTGACTCGGGGCGCAAGCTTAAACTTGCGTCCCTTAAATTTTACCCCCTGCATTGGGGGTAAGTTTCATTGGTATGGTTTTTTTGGAGTTTGCTTACATGGCAACGATTAATCAGTTGGTGCGTAAGCCTCGTAAGCGCAAGGTAGCCAAGAGCGACGTTCCCGCGCTCCAGGCTTGCCCTCAGCGCCGTGGTGTGTGCACTCGTGTATACACCACTACGCCGAAGAAGCCGAACTCAGCACTGCGTAAAGTGTGCCGTGTTCGTCTGACTAACGGCTACGAGGTTTCCTCATACATTGGTGGTGAAGGTCACAACCTTCAGGAGCACAGTGTTGTGCTGATCCGTGGCGGTCGAGTAAAAGACCTTCCGGGTGTGCGCTATCACACTGTTCGCGGTACTTTGGACACCCAGGGTGTACAGAACCGTAAGCAGGGCCGCTCCAAGTACGGTGCAAAACGACCCAAGTCCTGATGTCCCGAGCGGGTGTCTTTTATCGTTGCTTGTCAGAACGGTAAGAGTAAGGCTGAGTAGCAGATGGCTATCTCAGGGGTTCCTGAAGACCTTTTAGATATATAAGGGCTTATCGATGCCTAGAAGAAGAGTTGCAGCTAAGCGGGAAATCATTCCCGATCCGAAATTCGGCAGTGCACGTCTTGCCAAGTTCATCAACCACGTGATGGAAAGCGGTAAGAAGTCTGTTGCAGAGCGCATTGTTTATGGCGCGCTCGATATTGTTGCCGAGAAATCCAAGGAAGAGCCGATCGAAATGTTCGAGAAGGCCCTGGAGAACATCCAGCCGATGGTGGAAGTAAAATCCCGTCGCGTGGGTGGTGCTACTTACCAGGTGCCTGTAGAAGTACGGCCTTCCCGTCAGAACGCGCTGGCTATGCGCTGGCTCGTCGAATACTCACGGAAGCGTGGTGAGAAGTCCATGGCGCAACGTCTGGCCGGCGAAATTCTTGACGCGGCAGACAGCAAAGGTGCCGCGGTGAAGAAGCGCGAAGACGTGCATCGTATGGCAGAAGCCAACAAAGCATTCTCTCACTTCCGTTTCTAACAAGCCGAGGTTTATATCGTGGCACGCAAGACTCCTATCAAACGTTACAGAAACATTGGTATCTGTGCGCACGTGGATGCGGGCAAGACCACTACAACCGAGCGTATTCTTTACTACACCGGTCGTAGTCACAAAATGGGTGAAACCCATGACGGCGCTTCCACTACAGACTGGATGGAGCAGGAGCAGGAGCGTGGTATCACCATCACGTCTGCCGCTGTTACAACCTTCTGGCAGGGTATGGACAAGCAATACCCCGAGCACCGCATCAACATTATCGACACACCGGGACACGTTGACTTCACTATCGAAGTAGAGCGTTCTCTGCGGGTTCTCGATGGTGCCGTGGTTGTGTTCTGTGGTTCTTCTGGTGTTGAGCCGCAGTCTGAGACTGTATGGCGTCAGGCCAACAAGTATGAAGTTCCGCGCATGGTGTTCGTCAACAAGATGGACCGTGCCGGCGCTAACTTTATGCGCGTTGTTGAGCAGATCCGTAACCGTCTGGGCGCGACCACTGTGCCCATCCAGCTGCCGATTGGCGCGGAAGACGATTTCGAAGGCATTGTTGACCTGCTGCGCATGAAGGCCATCTACTGGAACGAAGCTGACCAGGGCATGACCTACGAGCTTCGCGACATTCCGGAATCCATGAAGGCGGAAGCCGAGAAGGCTCGCGAGCAGATGATTGAAGCTGCTGCCGAAGCCAACGAAGAGTACATGGATAAGTATCTGGAAGGCGAAGAGCTGACCTACGAAGAGATCAAGAAGGGTCTGCGCGATCGTACCATCGCCAACGAGATCGTTCTGGCGACCTGTGGTTCCGCGTTCAAGAACAAGGGCGTTCAGGCGGTGCTGGATGCCGTTATCGAATTCCTGCCGGCTCCGGATGAAGTTAAAGCCATCCGCGGTGAGGTTGACGACGAAGGTACAGAAGAGACTCGTCCGGTTGACGACGATGCGCCGTTCGCTGCTCTGGCGTTCAAGATCGCCACCGACCCGTTCGTGGGCACGCTGACCTTCTTCCGTGTTTACTCCGGTAAACTGGAATCCGGTAATGCTGTGTTCAACTCGGTTAAAGGCAAGAAAGAGCGTGTGGGTCGTATGGTTCAGATGCACGCCAACGACCGTGAAGAGATCAAGGAAGTTCTGGCGGGCGACATCGCTGCTGCAATTGGTCTGAAGAACGTGACCACCGGTGACACCCTGTGTGACGAGAACAACAAGATTGTTCTGGAGCGCATGGAGTTCCCTGAGCCGGTTATCTCTGTGGCGGTTGAGCCGAAGTCCAAGGCAGACCAGGAGAAGATGGGTGTGGCGCTGGGCAAGCTGGCCCAGGAAGATCCTTCGTTCCGTGTTCGCACAGACGAAGAGTCCGGTCAGACCATCATCTCTGGTATGGGTGAGCTTCACCTGGACATCATCGTTGACCGTATGCGTCGCGAGTTCAAGGTTGAGGCCAACATCGGTAAGCCTCAGGTCGCTTATCGTGAATGCATCCGTAAGCCGGTTGACGTTGAAGGTAAATTCGTTCGTCAGTCTGGTGGTCGCGGCCAGTACGGTCACGTAAAAGTGAAGTTGGAGCCGCTGCCTCTGGATGATGAAGATGGCGAAAACTTTATCTTTGTGAACGAGATCGTTGGTGGTGTGGTTCCCAAGGAATACATTCCGGCGGTTCAGCAGGGTATCGAGGAGCAGATGCAGAACGGCTGTCTGGCCGGCTATCCGCTGCTGGGTATCAAGGCGACGCTGTACGATGGTTCCTACCACGACGTCGACTCCAACGAAATGGCGTTCAAAATCGCTGGCTCCATGGCGATGAAGAAAGGCGCCCTCGAAGCAAATCCTGCCCTTCTTGAGCCGATCATGAAGGTTGAGGTTGTTACTCCTGAAGATTACATGGGTGACGTTGTTGGCGACCTGAACCGTCGTCGCGGCCTCGTGCAGGGTATGGATGAGAGCCCTGCGGGCAAGGTCATCCGTGCAGAAGTTCCGTTGTCGGAGATGTTCGGTTACGCCACCGACCTGCGTTCTGCAACACAGGGCCGGGCGTCTTATGCGATGGAGTTCTCCCGCTATGCGGAAGCTCCTTCGAACATTGCCGAAGCGATCATTAAAAAGGGTTGATCCCAGGACTTAAGAAACAGGAAGAGGTGTAACCGTGTCCAAAGCAAAGTTTGAGCGTAACAAGCCGCACGTAAACGTGGGCACCATCGGTCACGTTGACCATGGTAAGACCACTCTTACAGCCGCCCTGACTCGTGTATGTCACGAAGTTTGGGGCACTGGCGAGAGCCGTGCTTTCGATCAGATCGATAACGCACCGGAAGAGCGTGCGCGTGGTATTACCATCGCGACCTCTCACGTAGAGTACGATTCTCCGACCCGTCACTACGCCCACGTAGACTGCCCGGGCCACGCTGACTATGTGAAGAACATGATCACTGGTGCGGCACAGATGGACGGCGCGATCCTGGTTTGCTCCGCAGCTGACGGCCCCATGCCGCAGACTCGTGAGCACATCCTGCTGTCCCGTCAGGTTGGCGTTCCTTT
>NZ_JBRJHG010000030.1:0-11814 GCF_053628895.1 Marinobacter sp. MBR-105
GGCCAGGTGAGCCTGCGCTGGTTCAGTGCCACGGGCAACATGGTCGACCTGACGCCGAACGCATCCTTGAGCTCCTATATTGAGCGCGAAGCCGAAATCGGAATCGACCTCAACGGCGACGGCGTACTCAGCGCCCCAGACGTCATCAACACCATCGAATCCGAAGGCTCGGCTACCCTGATAACCGTGAACGGTGAGTACCAGGTGGAAATGCCGGCCGGTTCCGTCGCCCTGACGGATGGCGCAGGCCAGCCCCTCGCTGAAAACTCGGATTACACCCTGGTTCATGCAGAGCCCAAAGATGGCGGCTTTGTGGCTGTGAAACAGTTGGCCAATGGCAACATCGCTCTGATGTACTTCACCGCGGCCGGTGTGCTCAGCAGTCAGACGGCAGAGGGCTCGGTAGCCAGTTTTGTTGAACAAGAAGCGGCGATTGGCATTGATCTTAATGGCGACGGCATTCTCTCGGAGCCGGAGCCCGCTGATGGCGTTGTGAAACAGATTGATACCGCATCATTGCAGTGGAACAGCGCGGGCTACAGCATCACCATCGAGGGTGTCACGGTTCCTGTTACTGATGGCGCTGGTACCCAGGTTGAGCCCAGCGTTTCCTTCGAGATGGTCAATCTGGTGCGCCAGCAATGGGGCCCGGATGATATTGAGTACCTGGCCATTGGCCGTGACCTGGATTCCGGTGATTACCAGGTGTTTATTTACGACCAGTTTGCCGCCCAGATTGAAATTGTAGGCCCCATGCCAGAGAGCGTGCTGCAGGGCTATGAAATCATGGATGGTGTCGATTTCACTGGCGACGGCGTAATTGGCCGGGGCGAGGCCGCGCAGAGCGGGGTCACCTCAGAGCTGTCTGGGCACTGGGGCAACGAAGGCGCTATCTACGGATCTGACAATGCAGACGACATCGTTATTCCGGATATTCTGCCTGCAGGCACCAATAGCGAAGATTCCTGGGTCGACGTTTTCGGCGGTGCCGGCGACGATATTATCGTAGGTGGCAACGGTGAGAACTACTTCATTGGGGGGGAAGGTAACGACACCCTGATGGGGCAGGAAGATTCCGATAACGATCAAGAAGCCATTTATGACGCCCGCGGTAATGGCGCTACCCAGGCGCCGGACATTCGCTTTGAGCCGAATGGTGATGTGGTCATTTTTGATGACACCGGGGATCTCTATCGATTGAACCTCACCAACAGTGACTTTAACTGGGTGAAGGATCTTTCCCTCGCCGATGGCCGCGATGAAGGGCGAGACACGCTGGTCAACGTGGATGTTGTTTTTGTTCTGAACGACCACGGTGAGTTTGGTATCACGTACGATCAGGAAGCCGGTGAGTACTACTACAAGTCGCCCTACCAAACCTTTGTAGAGGTTGAAGAGGATTACTGGGGCAGGGAAGGCGAAATTGAAGGCACCGTTGGCGATGACACCATTGATGTAGAGACCGTTCCCGAGTTTGCCGATTTCGGCTTTGAGGACTGGATTGATATCAGCGGTGGTAATGGCAACGATACGCTCTATGGCCATGCCGGAGACAGCGGTTTTGAGGGTGGCCGGGGAGACGACTTTATTGATGGCCGTGATGGCTTCGATAAGGCCGAATACAGCCTGTTCGACTTTAACGACTACAGCGCGTTCCTGGGCTACCGGGATAACGGCGATGGCACCCTGACGGTCACCAAGAACGGCACAGATGTTCTGACGGTTGAATTGAATGCCGATGGCACCGGTACCGTAACGGATCTGCGCCCGGGTTCAGAGAGCTTGGGCACTGATACGCTCGTGGGAATCGAGGAAATCGAAATTGAGGGAACGGTGGATTATCTGTTAATCCAGCGTGACAGCAACGGCTATCGAGTGTCAGGTACCAATACACCGGAATATAACCCCGAGTGGGGCCAGATTCGCGGTACCGTTGGTGATGATGTGCTCGAGGCCTCTGAAGAAAATGGTTTCATGCCGGGTGATTACGTCGATATGTGGGGCGGTGGCGGTAACGACACACTCATTGGCGGCTCCGGCACCACTTTCTTTGAGGGCAGCGCCGGCAACGACATCATGGACGGTAGTCTTGGTGAGTGGAGCTACGCCTCATATCATGCTCCGGATTTGTCCGCTTATGATCAGTTCTGGGATAGCCCGGAGGGCATCTACGCATTCGATTACCGTTTTGAGGAAGATGGCTCAATAACGGTCTTCGTAAATGACCAAGATCTTTATAACCTGAGCTTGACGGGTATCAATGGTCAACCGGGCTATATCGAAGATCTTTGGGATGAGGACGGTGACTTTGGTCGGGACACCTTGATCAATGTCGATACGGTGAACCTGGGTAACCCCAGTGGTATGGACTCACTGAGTATCAACTACAACGACGAGTGGGGTTATGACGTTTGGGGCTTCATCAGAAATTATGTCTATGCGGAGCGAGATGACGAGTTCAACGGCGAGGTTATTGGCACGCAAAACGACGATGTAATCAACGTCGCGGATTTTGCCGATGAGATCACCGTTAGTGCAGACAGCTCAATCGATATTATTGCGGGTGACGGTAACGACACTATAACCGGGCACGGCGGCACTAACTGGATTGAAGGTGGGGCCGGTGACGATATTATCGACGGGGTGGGTGGCTACAATACGGCCAATTACTACACAGATGGCTGGGATTACTGGGATCAAACCGGCCTGAGTTATTCCTTCACTACCTTTGCCACTCGTGACAATGGTGACGGAACGCTCACGGTTTTCGTTGACGATGTTGATCTGTACCACGTGTCGCTGGATGCCAATGGCAATGGGTTCGTTAATGATCTTCTTGCTGCAGATGGAGACGAGGGCAATGACACTCTCGCAAACATCAACGAAATCAATATCTCCACACCAGTGGGCTCCCTATACATTAGCTCTGATGGTGCCGGTAGTTATCAGGTTTACGGCGAGATCAAAGATGAGGCGTATGCTGAGAGCTGGAACACGGGTGACGGCAGTGGCGTCATCTATGGCAGTACCCAGGATGATGTAATCGCCGCTTCAGATTTTGCGGAGCTGGATGCATCGAATGACATGAACACCATTGAGTTTTATGCCAGTGAAGGCAATGACACGATGGTAGGGCATGCCGGGTTTAATACCTTCTACACCGGTTATTTCGATGGCGACGACATCATGGACGGTGGCGACGGTCACGATACCGTTACCTACATAAATTACGATGAATCAGCCTATTCTCAGTTCACTGGCGATGGCCGATGGCAAGCCGGTGTGCGTGAGAATGCTGCTGGTGATTACACGATTTATGTCGAAAACACGGATATGTTCAGTGTCACTTTCGATGAGAATTACACCGCAACCGTTACCGATCTTTGGTTTGGAGACGGCGATTCCGGCATCGATACGCTGATCAACATAGAAAGCATTTTCTTTGATGGTCCGGTGGGCTTCGCGCATTTCGAGGTCGATCCCCTGTCCGGCGTTTCGGTAATGCAAGATGATTATCAGCCGGATGTGATTGATAACGGTGATGGTACGGCAAGCATTATCGGTACAGACCGCAATGATACGATTCTTCTGCAGGATTATGCCGAGCTGGATTTGAGCCCTGCGAGCAGCATCTATGTTGAAGGTGGTTGGGGAGATGACATCATTGTTGGCCACGATGGATCTAATATTCTTGTTGGTGGATCCGACAATGATTTGATGGATGGTGCCGGCGGTGATGATCTTGCATTGTTCAAATTTGAACAATGGGATGGCGGCCAGGCTGCTCCCGAGCTTTCCATTGCGGTTGAAGGTACGGTTGTTACCATTAGCAGCCTGAACTTCGGGGATATCTACCGGGTGGACCTTGCCTCAGAGATTGGCTTGGATACGGTAGGTGGTACTCCGTCGGATGCCTCTTCTGCGCTTACAGTCGGTAACGGCGTAAGGTCGGCATTTGAAACGGCTGATGATGTGGATACCTTTGCTGTCAGCGTGGAAGCTGGCCAGACCTACATCATTCGTGGGCTTGAGGATTACTCTCAGGGAGAAGGCGCGCAGCCACGGGTATCGGGTATTACCAATGAGTTTGGTGATTTCTCGGGTGAGTGGTATACCGAATGGGATGAGGTGGGCCAACACGTCGTCTTTACTCCGTATCAATCCGGAACTGCCTACATTGCAGTAGAGAGTGACTATGGCAATGCAGGTAATTACTCTCTTGAAGTCTTGCCGTCTGGTACTGATGCCGCAGGTGAGTTGGTGGATGTGCCATCAGACTACCGAGCTGGTGTCGCCGTTGAAGACTTGGCCATGTTTGAGAAGGACTTCGTTGCTAACACCGAGCACTTCGAGTTCACGGTTGATAACTATTCTGGCGAAACGTCGGTGGTGGATATCGACCAGACTGACACTGGCTACGACATCCTGATCAATGGTGTTAAGTCCGATGAAGTCGCACTCGTGTAACACCCCTTAACAACCTTCGGGTTGCATTAACAGCGACCCCGGTTATCATGCCGGGGTCGCTTTTTTCTGTTTCTCTTTCGGGCTTTTATGCAAGACAACAACCAGGTAAACCTGTTCCGGGAAGTGTTTGCGTTGTGCAAGCGCTCGTTCTGGTTTGTGGTGGTGTTCAGTTTTTGCATTAACTTGCTGATGATTGTGCCTGCCATTTACATGTTGCAGGTGTACGACAGGGTTATTACCAGTGGCAGTTACAACACCTTGTTGGTGCTGACACTGATAATGGTCTTTCTTCTTGTGTCTATGGGTGGCCTTGAGTGGGTGCGCTCCCGGGTGTTGATTCACCTGGGCGAGCGCATAGACGGGCTGCTGGCTTCCCGGCTGTTCAACGCCGGTTTTGTGAACAAACTGCGGGGGGCGCCCAATAGCGGTGCCCAGGGCCTGCAGGATTTGTTCGGCCTGAAGAACTTTGTAACGGGCAATGGCCTGTTTGCCTTTCTGGATTTCCCCTGGTTGCCGGTGTACCTGGCGATTATGTTCATGTTCCACCCGCTTTACGGTTGGGTGGGCGTAGCTGCGGCTCTGATTTTGCTGGCGCTGGCGTTCACCAATGAATATTTCACCAATCCCATGCTGCAGGAAGCCAGCAAAAAATCCGTGGCAGTAAACCAGCTGTTAACGCGCAATTTTCAGAATGCTGAGGCGGTGCACGCTATGGGTATGCAAGCCAATGTGCGCGGCAAATGGCAACCCATGCATGACGAGGTTCAAGCCCTTCAGGCTCAGGCCAGTAAGCGGTCTGCTGGCTTTACCAGTACATCCCGCAATATCCGTATGTTGGTGCAGTCTTTGATTCTGGGTCTCGGTGGATATTTGGTTTTAGAGCAGGAGATTTCCCCGGGTGTGATGATTGCTGGCTCTATTTTGTTGGGCCGGGCACTGGCACCTATCGATCAGTTGATTGGCGCCTGGCGTGGGTTCAGTGCGGCACGTTCACAGTATCAGCGAATAACCGCATTGCTTAATGAGGTACCGGAAACACCCCCTCGCATGCAGTTGCCGGAGCCGGTTGGCAAGCTGTCTTTTGAGCACGTGTTTGTGGTGCCACCAGGGGCTGAGGAACCGGTTTTGAAAGGTTTGTCCTTTAGCGTAAATCCCGGTGAGGTGGTAGCGGTGATTGGGCCCAGCGCTTCTGGTAAGTCCAGTCTTGCCAGGGCGGCTTTAGGTACATGGCCGGCTGCCAAAGGCGTGGTTCGGCTGGATGGTGCGGATATTAATCATTGGGATCGCGAGCAGTTAGGGCCGTTTGTAGGCTACGTACCTCAGGATGTGGAGCTGTTTGATGGCTCAGTAAAAGACAATATTGCCAGGTTTGGGGACGTGGACGCTGAAGCGGTGGTTGAGGCGGCGAGGCTGGCTGGTGTTCATGAGCTTATTCTGCGTTTACCTCAAGGCTACGACACGGTGATTGGTCAGAGTGGCGGAGTGCTCTCTGGGGGGCAGCGCCAGCGTATCGCCCTGGCCCGGGCGATTTATCGTTTTCCGAAACTGGTGGTTCTGGATGAACCCAACTCGAACCTGGACGATGCCGGTGAGAAAGACCTGGCTCGCGCGGTAGCTGATCTTAAACGGCGGGGTACGGCGGTGCTGGTGATTACTCACCGGATGTCGCTGGTGAATGGTGTAGACAAGATTATGGTTTTGGTTGAGGGCCAGGTTCGTGATTTTGATGAACGAGCCAAGGTTCTGTCGGCCATGAATCAAGCGGCACGGCCGGCGCCGGTTCCGGTGCGTAAGGTGTCCCGGCCGCCGTCCTCGGGAGCGCCGTCGTGATGGCAGGCCCGTCTTTGAGTAATGCTTTGCCCGGTGCTGTGGGCAATGTGGGGGATTCTGGCGATCGCAAGGTGTTATTGGCGGGTTCGCTGATTGTGGCGCTGGTGTTTCTGGTGTTTGGTGTGTGGTCTGCCTTTGCGCCTCTGGAAAGCGCGGCCCTGGCCCAGGGTATTGTGAAAGTTGAGGGCAACCGCAAGCAGGTTCAGCACTACGAAGGCGGTATTGTTGAAACTATTCTGGTGCAGGAAGGCCAGGCGGTTAACCAGGGCGATTTGCTGATGCGCCTGGACGATACCCAGGCCCGCGCAGAGCGGCAGATTCTGACTGGCCAGCTGTTAGCGGCTAAGGCGGAGGAAGCCCGCTTTCTGGCAGAGTTAACCGGTGCAGATCTGCCGGATTTTCCAGAGGTGCTGGCCACGGATGAGCGAGGTGTAGAGGCCCGTGAGGCGTCGTTGGAGCATTTTCTGGCACGGCGAGAGGCCCGGTTGGGAGAGGTTGAGGTATTAGAGCAACAGATAGAGCAGCTGAAGCTGCAAGCCGGCGGGCTGCAGGAAATGATTGATGCCAAGAACCGCATGGTTACGTCCTACAACGAAGAAATTGCCCAGTACGACGCACTGTTCTCGAAGGGCTTGTCCAACAACTTGCGCATTCGGGAATTGCAGCGCCAACGGGATGAGTATCAGGGCGAGATTGCCGAGCACAAATCGGAGATTGCCAGTACCAATGTGCGGGTAACCGAGGCCGGGCTGAAGATTATTCAGATTGAGCGCAATGCCAGAACCGAGGCGGCCAATGAGTTGTCCCGTATCAAATCCGAGATCTATGACCTGGAAGAGCGTTTGTATGTGGTGGAGGACCGGATTCGCAAGGCGGATATCCGGGCGCCTGTAGACGGTATGGTGATGGGACTGGCGGTGCATACCATTGGCGGAGTGATTCGCCCCGGAGATGTGCTCATGGAGGTGGTGCCCCAGGGGGCGGAGCTTGTGGTTGAAGCTCGGATTGCACCATCAGACATCGATTCGGTTGCAGTAGGCATGTTGGCCGATCTGCGCTTTCCGGGTTTCAATACGGCGAATATTCCGATTGTGCAGGGTAAGCTTGTGGAGCTCTCGGCCGACAGTTTTGTCAATGAAGAGGATGGCACGTCGTATTATATTGGCAAGCTGGTTGCAGACCCCGATTCGTTGGAACAACAACTGGGCGATTTTCAGCTGGTGCCCGGTATGCCGGTTGAGGTTGTGATTAAAACTGGCTCCCGCACGTTGTTCCAATATTTGTTGAAGCCTGCCATCAATATGTTCGACACATCGCTTCTTGAGCACTGATTAAGGCCCTGATGACCCGTTTCCTTCCTTTTTTTGTCCGGCGTTGGTTGCATCGGCTGCTGGAGTTTACCCCACTGGTTCGTAAGCCGGCTGATTGTCTTGAGGTGAGGCAGCAGCTAGAGCCTTCAGCTAATGGCGACTACGATTGGTGCTCTGCAGGGGCGGATCCGCAGTTCGGCTGGCGCTACGATTTACCGGCTCCGGGCTGGTATATGCTTGAGGTGGTGCTTCGTCACGATCAACCTCTGGCAGGCTTAAGGGTTTACTTCAATACTGGCGACGGCTTTAGCGATGCAGGTAGTTTTTATCTTCCTTTAAAAGCGGGGCGGCTTACCAAGCGTTTATGCAGGGTGCCGAACAGGGTTAAGTCTATTCGCATAGACCCTATGGAAAGTGCCGGGCAATTTACTTTCGAACATCTTCGCTTTGCTCGTGTTACCACCAGAATGGCCCTGGATCGCCTGGCCAGGCGTTTGGTGAATATGCATTACCATTGGCAAGAAACCCGATTTGAAGATGTCTTGCCAGGCATTCGTAAAGAGGCATCGGAGGCTGGCACGGATTGGCTGGCATTGGCCGCCAAGTATTACGAGGAAACGTTTGCCCGCATGTCGATGGCTTGGAGCTATCCGGAATGGCTGGCTAGAAATCCGGCTTTGACTGCCACTGATATTGGGCAACGGCCGGCCCCGGTAGGGTATCGTTTTGAGGTGCTGTTGGCGGTTGATTCCCTGGATCGATCAATGGTTAGTCGGTCAGTCGCAGCGGTTGAACATCAGGTGTGGGGGGACTGGTGCTTGAAGATGGTGGTTTCTGCTGCGCTGTCGGAATCGGAATGTGCATGGTTTGAGGGGATTGTGGCGGCGGATGATCGTCTTTCCCTGGAGCTATGTTCCAGGCCACTTACCGAGCAGGTTGAGCAGGAGGTTTGGCGCAGCGAAGCAGATTGGCTGGTAGTGATGGAGCCGGGAGACGCCTTATCACCTGATGCCTTTTGGTGGGTCGCAACTCAGGCGGGAAAACAGCCAGAACTGCCGTTGCTCTATTGTGATGAGGATTGTCTGGATGAGAATGGCGGCCGCTTTGGGCCGAGTTTTCGGCCAGACTGGAACCCGGATTTGTTGTTATCCCGAAACTATACAGGCAAGGCGTTGTGGCTGAAGCCAGAGGCGATTCGTAGAGGCGTTCACCGTTTCGGCGCCGGCTTGCACGGGTGGCGTTATGGTGTGATGTTGCAGCTTGGTATTGGTGCAGGGCTGTCGGTGCATCATGTTCCCCGTGTGCTGTTTCATGGTCGCCGGGCTGACACCCACGAGCTTGAAGCCGCGGAAGCTGACAGCACGCTGGCCCATGAACAGTGGTCCCGGGCCGAGGCTGGCAGGCAGGGTGTTGAGGTCATCAAAGTACTGGGTGGGGTTCGGCAGAAGTATCCTGTTCCGTCGAAGCCGCCTTTGGTGAGTCTGTTGATCCCGACGCGTAACGGAGTCGAGATTCTTGAACCTTGTGTCGATGCCATTCTTCAGCGCTCTACTTATCCGAACTTCGAGGTGCTGATTCTTGATAATCAGTCCGATTGTGCACGCACTCTGGAGTACATGGGCAATGTGACTGAGCGGGATTCTCGGGTGAGGGTGTTGCGCTGGGATTTTCCCTTCAATTATTCAGCAATCAACAATTTTGGTGTGACAGAAGCTCGGGGGGAAGTTATCGGGCTGATTAACAACGATATTGAGCCTATCAATGGTGATTGGCTGGATGAAATGGTAGGCCATGTTCTGCGCCCGGAGGTAGGCTGCGTTGGGGCCAAGCTGTATTACCCTAACGAAACCATCCAGCACGGCGGCGTGATTCTTGGTATTGGCGGGGTGGCAGGGCACTCTCATAAGTACCTGCAACGTGACGCGGAAGGGTATGAGTATCGCCTGAAACTGGTGCAGAATCTTTCTGCGGTAACGGGCGCCTGTTTGTTGGTTCGGAAATCGGTGTTTGAAGAGGTGGGCGGCCTCGAGGAAGCAAATCTTGCTGTGGCCTTCAACGATGTGGATTTCTGTTTAAAAGTCCGAGAAGCCGGTTACCGAAACGTGTGGACACCGTTTGCAGAAGCCTACCACCACGAATCCGTCAGTCGAGGCGCCGATGACACTCCGGAGAAGCGCGACCGTGCCAATCGTGAGGCCGCCTATATGAAACAACGCTGGGGTCAGGTCTTGATGCACGATCCGGCCTATAACCCGAACCTCACACTGATCCACGAAGATTTCTCGCTCCGCTGATTTTGGGGTATGACCCCAATGTTGTTTTTTTGTAAGTTGTTTTGGTAATACTGTTTTAATCACTTGTGCCGCTTTGGGCGATACACTACCTTCCTACCTATCGCATCCATTTGTTTCGGGATTGTTGGCTTCAGGATGAAGAAACCGCTTGTTGTTCTTGTCATCATTTTTATCGCCGCTCTTGCTTCTGTTCTTTGGCTTTTCCCCGGCCAGGAATCTTCGTCGAATATTGAAAACGTAAAAGAGCCTCCAGCTAGGGAGTCTCTATCGTCACTATGTGTAGGTGTTTTGGCGGTGGAGAGGAATGCCTGGGATGCTGCCTACCGGGAGTTTTCTGAGCTGGCCGTGGTTGGAGAGCCTGTCGCCCAGTATTACCTTGGAACGATGTTCGCCCGTGGTTATGGGGTGGTTAAGGACAGTTCTACAGGCATGCGTTGGCTGATGAAAGCAGCTGAGCAGAATTATCCGCGGGCAATGTTTGAGCTGGGCCTACTCGCCTACCAAGGGCAGGTGAGTGGCAGAAATTATTCCGAAGCTTTCCATTGGTTTGAGCGTGCAGCGAAGTTGAACCACCCGGAGGCACAGCTGTTTTTGGGCTCTATGCATTTGAATGGCCGGGGTACAGAGGTAGATCTAGCAGTTGGCCACGCCTGGCTTTCCGTTGCTCTTGAAAATGGGTTTATTCCGGCGGCAGAGATTCTCGCAAATCGCGCCGAGCCGCCAAAGACTGCGGCACAACTCAAAGTACAACTTCAGGATTCGATTGCCGACACCGTTCGGCAAACCGACATACCCAGGGGGCCCCAATGCGCTCAGTAAAAACGTTTTATTCCTCTTTCATTGTTTGGTTGGGCCTGCTGGTTTTTGCCTCTGCGGCTCAGGCGGGTAGCCTCAATGGCACGGTTTATGGAGGTGGCACGCCCCTGGCCGGCGCAGAAGTGTCGCTGTACCTGGTGATGGCGGGCGATGGAGGCACTGTCGAGCAGTCTGCACCGGACGATGGTGCAACTGAACCGGAGGCAACGGGCCCTGCGGCCACGGCGGTTACGGACAGCAACGGACAGTATGCCCTGGAGGCTCTGGAGCCGGGTTTATACAACCTGGTGGTTGCGCCTTCTGTGGAGTCTGGATTTGGTAACACGCTGATTTCTAATGTGGATGTGGGTGATGGTGCTTCTCAGCGTAATGTGGTGCTGGTTGAGAGCGCTTCGGTTTTGAGTGGTACGGTTTTAGATGGGGAAGGTCGTCCTATCAGTGGAATTGAGCTGACGATCAATGAACAGTCTAGTGGTACAGCAGTGGGCAAGGTGGTCTCGGATGATGCCGGGTATTATGAACTTCCGCTGGCGCCCGGGGTATATGAAATTGAGGCAAGGCACAGTTATAGCGTTAGCTCTAATCAACCGCGCCCCGATCGTTTCTGGGTATTACCTGTAGTTGCCAACCTGGCGATAGACGGGGCAACCACCCAGGATATTCAGCTGCCATTTGTAACCATTACCGGCCAGACGACGGATCAGAATGGGGTTCCGGTAAGCGGTGTGTTGGTGAAGGCCGATGATTATTGGTCAGACAGCTCGGCGTTGGGGCAATATCAGTTCCGTCAGGTAATGACGAGTGTTGAGTCGGATGCTAATGGCTTCTACAGCATCGTAGTTCTTGCGGGTCTGGATAGCCTTTCTTTTGTTCCTCCGGAGGGCAGTGGTCTAGCTCAAATGGTTGAGACGGGGTTAGGTCTCAATCAGAGTGTAAGCCGTGACTTTGCACTGCCTGCTCAACAGTTACTGAGTGGCACGATTTTAGATGGGGAAGGTCGTCCTATCAGTGGAATTGAGCTGACGATCAATGAACAGTCTAGTGGTACAGCAGTGGGCAAGGTGGTCTCGGATGATGCCGGGTATTATGAACTTCCG
>NZ_JBRJHG010000031.1:0-10952 GCF_053628895.1 Marinobacter sp. MBR-105
AACGTCGACAACATCCACGACGCAAAGAGTGTCATCCGACCGGTGAGCACCATTACTCCCATTACAACGAGCACCAAGCCAGCAAGCGCTCTCAGTAGTCTACTCCAGCGACTGAGCCAGCGTACTCGTTGCCGAAAGTGTTCAATAAACAGGGCAGTTCCGAGAAAAGGGAGAGCTAACCCGAACGAATACGCCGCCAGATACAGCATGCCAGCCTCAGCATTGGCATGGGTGGAGCTGAGCGCCAATATGGCCCCGAGTATGGGGCCTATACAGGGTGTCCAGCCGATGGCAAACGCGATGCCCAGGAGGAAGGCGGCAGTGGGGCGCCCGCCTTCAAGAGACTGCCCAATGCGCCAGTCCCGCTGTAACGCCGGCATGCTCCACCAACCCAACATAAACAGGCCCATTAACACGATGAGCACGCCAGCCACCAGGTTGGCCTCTTCACGATAAGCCATCAGCCATTGCCCAAGAACACTGGCGCTTGCTCCCAGGGCAACGAATACGAGACTGAACCCCATCACGAAACAAAGACTCAGCCAGAACGCCTTCAACCGATTTGAAGCCTCAGTCAGAGCGCCTCCGGTAACAACCGACAGGTAGCCGGGAACCAAGGGTAAAGTACAGGGTGAGAAAAACGACACGAGACCTCCGGCAAACGCGGCGGCAATTCCCCAGGTTGCAAGATCAGGCATTCAGCCCCCTAAGTTTTGTTAGTTCGTTAAACCGCCCAGAAATCAAATTTGATGCCTTCCTTGGACGTGCCGTTGTCGATGATGGCCCGTGCGCGCCATAGCATTTTGCCGGTACCGCATTCCGGCAGGGTAATGGTTCCCTGGTAAACACCCTGGGTATGCGGTAACAGCTGGGTGCGGACCACGCCCATGTACATTTCAAGCCCTTCGAAATCCACGATCAGGGAGTCGGCTGTCACGTTGCCGAGATACACACGGATGGGAATCTCTGTCATCGATTCGATGGCTTCATTACCTAAGCCGACTGTGATGGTTTGATCTCCCTTTCGCCCGATACACTGACCTTTGAAAGGTGCGCATCCCTCGGTGGCGTAAAAGGTAACACCGGCATCCAGATCAGGCTTCAGGTACTGTGGCAGCACGAAGATTGCTGTGACCACAATGCTGAAACCGATGAGGCCGAATAACCATGACCACTTCTTAAAAAGCTGTTTCAATGCCATTTTCCAGTTACCAAAGACTTGAGGGAGGGTTGTTCGTTATTCCTGACTTTCGTTAGGTTGATAGCGGCGCTGGTCCTCGGTCCAGAGTGTTTTCAGGTAGTTGATCACCGACTGAATTTCCTGGTCGGTGAGGGTGTCCTCAAATGCTGGCATGGTCAGGCGGTCTGTTTTGTTGAAGGGATGCCGCCATCCCTCGGCAATCATCCTGAACAGCATGGCATCACTGTGGCGCCAGGTGTGGCCTGTCTCATCGTGAGGCGGTGGCGGCATTTCGCCTTTCTCATCCGGTTTGTTCCAGTCGGCCGCACCTTCACCCTGCCATCCGTGGCAAGCGGCGCAGTATTGCTCATAAATCTGGCGGCCCTCGGTTACTCCGGCCGGCACGCTGCCACTGTCTGTTGGCGCGCCCCCCGCCATCACAAGGGCCGGGGCAACGAGCAAGACCAGCGGGAAAGACCATTTATTCATAAACAGGAACCCATTCGCCAGAGGCGTTCTGCGAAAGCAACTCTCCGTTTTCAGTGCCGACCACGAGTCTTTCCGTGGGCGAGAACGTCAGAGCGGTCACCGCTTGGGGTATCTCAAGGCCAGCCCAGGTTTCGCCACCGTCAGAACTGCGGTGAAGTTCCCCCTCGATCACGGCGTAGACGTTTTCCGGGGCCCAAGGATCGTAATCAATGGCGGAAACAGTTCCTCGCAATTCGCCGGCATCGCCCCAGAAGCAGAAACAGTCCATGGATCGGGCCACACCGCGGGTGGTGCCGGCGAACAGCCAGCCACTTTCCATGCTGCCTGGCATATCGGAGTGCAGGAAGGCCTGCACCGGCTCCCGAGGGCCATTGTCTACCTTCACCCATTCGGCACCGTCGTCCCTGGATCGGAACATGCCGCCGTCACCGAGATAGGCGTAGAGCGTATCCGGTTGGGTGGCGTGGGCGGCAATCGCCGTGACACCCAGGTCCGGCAGGGTGTCATTGAGGGATTGCCAACGCTTGCTGGCCTCGTCATAGCGCCAGATGCCAAGGCCAGGCCCTGCCAGGTACAGGCTTTCGTCTCCGCCCTTTGCCATGGACCGGGGCTGGGCGCCGGAATCGGACGGTGGCAGGGGGATCTCGGTAGTGTTCTGGCTATCCAGGGCAAACAGACCGCTCTGCCGAAGCACCAGCAAAGCGCCAGATGAGTCCGTCGTCAGCGCTCTCACTGCTTGGCCCTCATTCACAGACTGGGCTTGAACCAGGGTCGGCATGACAGCCACGAACGCGAACAGAAAAAGTCTGGAGACTGCTGAATTCAGGCGGGAAACCATTGCTCTCATAGGGCTGACCTCAGTAATCCTTGTGCTCACGGAAAACCTGTTGCTGGCCATTGGCGTTAAAGGCAATGACCTGGTAATCGTCCTTCCGGCCGGTTTCCATGCCAGGGGTGCCATGGGGCATTCCGGGTACAGACAAGCCGGCCGTGTTGAATTGCGGATCCTCAAGGTAGGCCAGGATGTCATTGGCCGGCACATGCCCCTCAATCACCAGATCATCAACCAGTGCGGTGTGGCAGGACGCCATATCGCGTGGCACGCCATGCTGCTGTTTAATTTCATTAAGGTTGTCGGTTTCAACGATTCGGGTGTCAAAGCCATTGGTCGCGAGGTGCTCGGCCCAGGACTGGCAGCAACCGCAATTGGGGCTCTTGTAGATGGTGATGGTTTGGCCTGCCTCTTCACTCTCGGTTAGAGAAGCCGACGGCTGGGCGGATTCGTCGGCCTGGAGGGCCAATGTGGTGGCGCCAGCGCCGATAACGATAGCGGCTATACCCGTATACAGGGCGAGTTTCTTGGTCTTCATGGGAAATCCTCGTTTGTAATCGCTTATGGGCAGTGCAGGGCTCGGGGGTGCACATGCATCCCCGGCCCAGAGCTTCAGTTCATGAGGGTGCCCAAATGGTTATTTGGCGCCGGTGTCTTTGTCTTTCATGCCACCAGGCATGCCATCGTCGCTATGAGCCTGCATCATCTTCATGCAAGCCTCGGTCATGGCTTTACGGTCTTCCGGGGACATATCTGACATCATGTTCATCATCCCCATCATGCCGCCCATACCCTCCATACCGTGCGAGGACATCATGCGGCTGTGTTCGGAATGACCAGCCATCATGCCGGCGCCTTCGCCATGGGCAAGGGCAGAGAAAAGGGCGACGCTGCCGGCCAGAACGGCGGCGGTTACGGTGAGCTTGAGATTTGAATTACGCATTTGATTCACTCCAGTTAAAGCCTCGTTACGGATGAACGGAAGTACGAGACTTTGTTGCAAGAATTAACTTCAAAGAGCTTGCCGCGATGGGCAAAAACCCGGGTTAAAACTCAGGAGTGATGTTCTGGAGGGGGTGTAATAGAGGCCAGGAACGGATTCTGGTAAAGGGCCGCTCGGCCGATCAACACCGTTTGGGAACCGGTGTCGGTAAAACCGATAGAATGCCCCGGTAGTAGGGCAAAGCTTACGTTGACGCCGCATTTGACCGGCCCAGTGGCGCTTGGACAGGCCATTTCCGGGGCGGAAACACAATCCGGTTCTGTGTCTGAGGAGTAAGCGGTGTCTTCAGTCTGGTCCATCATCATGGTGCCGCAATCCGCCATCGCTGGCTCCGCCTGGCCGCCTGCTACTTTTGACAAAGCAAACGCCGGCGCGCTGATCACAAGAAGCAGTGATAGCAATAGGGAGATGATTGGGCGGTTCTTTGCGGACATCCTGATCTTTAGCACCAAGCTTTGAGGACATGAGCTCTGACATGCAATTACTCTGTCAGTTCCGAAGATCTTAGCACTTTTCTATTCCCAAAACACACTCGCCCGGTCGGAAAGGGAGTGGACTTTCCGATGACTAGCTGAACGTCTTATTTTGGCGCGGAGGAGGACTGGCAACAGTGGCGTTTGGCTAATCGGGCGAATACGACGGAGTGTCATCTCGCAGACATTCAAAGGCTCGACGAAGGATTACGCGTGGTTGAAGGGATGGGGGACAGAATGGGGTCAGCTCACGAAACGGAAAAAATCGTACGCTAAGACCTCTGCAGTGTTCGTAACGATCGGTACTTTCCTTGTTCGACCTGTTTGTCCTGCTGCCAGATATAGTCGCCGGTCAGGTTGATGTGCTCCCAGCCCAAGGGAGAAAGATGCCGCAGAAGCGTCTCGTCGATATCCCGGCCGTCTTCGCGCAGTGCTTGAACCGCCCGCTCCATATAAACCGTATTCCAAAGGATAATAGCGCTGACGACGAGATTGAGTCCGCTTGCACGGTAGCGTTGATTCTCGTAACTGCGATCGCGGAGTTCACCGAGCCGGTTCAGGAAGACGGCACGAGCCAGCGCGTTCTTAGCCTCGCCCTTATTCAAACCAACCTGCACGCGGCGACGCAGTTCGACGTTTGCAAAAATTGCCACGACTATTGAAATCGTTTTTTGGCCATCCGGATTTGGCTTATATCTCCGGGTAATGTTCGCTTACTTTATTTCGAATTAGTAAGTGCAAGGCTGTCCTTGCCCACCCTTAAGGCCACACCTTGAATTGCTGCCCGTTTCCAGATCCACCCCACCATAGTCAGCACCTGGAAGCGCGACCTATTGGAGAGCGCGTCCGACCTCCTCGAAGGCAAGAGTATAGTCGGTAAGCAATTCGATGAACTCAGCACGGACGAACTGTACCGTGAGATTCGCCGACTGACGGTGGAACGCAATTTTTGTTGCTTAAGCTCCTGGGTGGCTCGTTCCACTTTGGCTGAGCTCCATGTATTTCACAGAGCCCTTCGGAAAATCCTTGCGAACCAAAAGCACTTCATCAACCTGTCACGTCAGTGACACGACAGTGTCATCTCTCAGCTTTACCGTTCAATTGTAACTCGCAATACGGCGAGCTTATTTATTGCAAAAGGTGATCCTGTGGCGCCAACTCAATCAACCAATGTGATGCTTCGAGTCGAGAGTATGGGCGTAACCTACCCGGGAAACGTCCTCGCGCTCAAACCCACCAACGTTCACTTTCACAAGGGCGAATTCACCGTGCTACTGGGACTTTCAGGCGCGGGTAAATCCACTCTGCTTCGTTCACTGAATCACCTGGTTAAGCCCACAACCGGGAAGGTTGTGTCTGGCGAGTTTGGTGAACTGACCAACCGTAGAATCCTGCGACAGCACCGCAGCCGCACCGCCATGGTGTTCCAGCATCACCAGCTGATCGAACGATACACCGCGTTACAGAATGTGCTGACAGGCAGACTTGCGTATCACGGTACTTGGCGAAGCCTGCTTCCCCTGCCCCGGCAGGACCTGGAGTTGGCTCTGCAATGCCTCGACCGCGTAGGTCTGGCTGACAAAGCGCTTTCCCGAGTAGATCAGTTGTCCGGCGGCCAGCAGCAGCGGGTTGGAATCGCCAGAGCATTGGTGCAGCAACCATCCATGATTCTTGCCGATGAGCCCGTTGCCAGCCTGGATCCGGCCACTTCTGAAAAGGTACTCGGCCTACTGCGCGATATTTGTCAGGAAGATGGAATCACCGCGGTTATTTCCTTGCACCAATTGGAATACGCCCAGCGTTTTGCAGACCGGATCATCGGCCTTTCGAACGCTCATATCGTTTTTGACGATGCTCCTGAAAACCTGAAATCGAAACACCTGGACGAGATTTACCACCGTTCACCCAGCGTGGTAGCTGCGGAAGGCAAACCAGCCATCCATAAACCTAAGACCACCCCGATAACGACAGACGTACTGGAGATAGCACAATGAAGACAATGATTCACTCTTTGCTGGCTCTGATAATGATGCTCGGCATCCATTGGTCAGCCCATGCCGCAGATACAGACCCTGATCTTTTGAAAGTTGCCTTGCTGCCGGATGAGAACGCGTCAGAACTGATCAAGCGAAACCAACCTTTGAAGGATTACCTGGAAACCACTCTTGGTAAGGAAGTAGAACTGATTGTTACCACCGATTACTCCTCCATGATCGAAGCCATGCGTTTTGGCCGAATTGACCTGGCTTACTTTGGTCCGTTGTCCTATGTGATGGCCAAGAGTAAGAGTGACATTGAACCCTTTGCCGCCATGGTGGTAGACGGGAAGCCGACTTATCGCTCCATCATTATTGCCAATGCGGACTCTGGCGTTGGCTCCTTCGCGGATATCAAAGGCAAGAAAATGGCCTACGGTGACCGCGCATCCACTTCCAGCCACCTGATCCCCAAGACCGTACTCCTTGAGAAGGCAGAGCTCGAAGCCGGAAAGGACTATGAGGCTCATTTCGTCGGTAGCCATGACGCTGTTGCGGTTAACGTCGCCAATGGCAATGCCGACGCCGGAGGGTTGTCCGAAGTTATCTTCGAGCATGTGATGGACCGCGGTTTGATTGATCGGAGCAAGGTCAAAGTGCTGGGCTACAGCGGTGACTTTCCTCAATACCCCTGGGCCATGCGTTCGAACCTGGCCCCTGAGCTGAAGAGCAACATTCAGAAAGCCTTTCTGCAGATCGATGACCCGGAGATTCTCGACAACCTGAAGGCTGAGGGATTCGCGGCAATTACCGACGAAGATTACGATGTCATCCGCGCTATGGGTGGCCTGCTCAATCTTGATTTCGCAAAAATGTGAGGAGTGCCCCATGAACTATACAACGACGGAACCGGCGACTCTGTCGCCGGCCCCGTCGGCCTCCGTGCTGGATGAGCACGCGAAAGGCTGGCGGAAAAAACTCGGACAGTCGCTGTTAGTGCTGCTCATCATTTTTGTCGCAAGTTGGTACGTAGGGCTGCTCAATTTCAATACACTTGCCAATGGCGTGCCAGCCATAGGCACACTCATTGGCGAATCTCTTCCACCTGACTTCACCAATGTGGCCAGCTGGGTGTCGCCGTTAATCGACACGCTTGCGATGAGCATTGCCGGTACTGCCATTGCAGTAACCTTGTCTGTGCCACTGGCATTCCTGGCTGCGCGCAACACCTCTCCACATCCGGTGGTGTTCCAAGTAACTCGAACCCTTTTAAACGGTTTGCGTTCAGTCCCGGAACTGATCATGGGCATCATCTTCGTGGCTGCTGTTGGTTTTGGGGCGTTGCCTGGCGTACTGGCGCTCGGTCTTCACTCCATTGGCATGGTTGGAAAGTTTTTTGCCGAAGCGATTGAGCATGTAGATGAGGCGCCAGTGGAAGCGGCCGATGCTGCCGGCGCTACTCGCTTGCAGGTGCTCTATCACGCCGTGCTGCCACAAGCACTTCCTCAATTCGCGGACGTGTCCATTTATCGCTGGGAATACAATTTCCGTGCCTCGACCGTAATGGGCATGGTGGGTGCCGGTGGTATTGGCTTCGAATTGATGGGCTCGCTGAGAATCATGCAGTATCAGGAAGTCAGCGCCATTCTCATTGTCATCTTGTTGATGGTCACCGTCGTGGACAGTCTCAGTGGCCGCCTTCGTAAGAAATTCAAATAAGGAACGTCGATGAAACCCAAGGTTGTGATAACCCATAAGATCCATGACAGTGTTCTGGATGAACTTGCCCAAGATTGCGAGCTGGTCACCAACCAATCCGGCGCCACGTTGCCCCAGGAGGAAGTGGCTGCGCGCGTTGCAGACGCTGATGCGATGATGGCGTTCATGCCAGACCGAGTTGGAGTGGAGTTCCTACAGGGGTGTCCGCGCTTGAAGGTGATTGGTGCAGCCCTGAAAGGCTATGACAACTTTGATGTGGATGCCTGCACGCGTCATGGGGTTTGGCTGACATTTGTACCGGATTTGCTAACCGTGCCTACTGCAGAGCTAACGGTCGGGCTGACGATCAGTCTCACCCGACAAGTCAAGGCGGCGGACCACTTCGTTCGATCCGGTGAATTTACTGGCTGGACACCACGCTTCTATGGGCAGGGGATCGAAGGCTCACGGATTGGTATTGTGGGTATGGGGGCCATCGGCCAAGCGGTGGCGCAGCGCCTGAACGGATGGGGAGCGGATTTAATCTATTCCCAGCCGGAACGTTTACCCGTGCAGCATGAGCAGGCACTGGGTTTGTCCCATACTCCCCTCAAGATGCTGCTGGCCCAGTCAGATATTGTGATCCTGGCACTGGCGCTCAATGAGCAAACCCTCCACACCATTAATCGCGAAACGCTAACAGGAATGAAACCGGGCGCATTCCTTATCAATCCCTGCCGTGGATCTGTGGTGGATGAGGGTAGTGTTCTGCAAGCGCTTCAATCCGGTCAGTTGGGGGGGTACGCCGCTGATGTGTTTGAGATGGAAGATTGGGCGAGAGAAGATCGTCCGAGGGAGATCGCCCAGGGGCTCAGGGCCCACCCCAACACGCTGTTTACTGCTCACATCGGATCGGCAGTCAGCCAGGTGCGTCTGGCTATCGAGCAACGCGCTGCTCGGAACATTCTGCAAGTGCTTCGGGGTGAGCGGCCGGGTGATGCGATCAATGATCCCAGTGGCCGCGAGAGCGGCCCATGCTGAATCTTGTCTGGCTGAAGAGTTTCGTGGCGGTGCTGGACCACAACGGGTTTCAGGCCGCAGCCCGCCAGTTGGACATCGCACAACCCACACTGTCCCAGCACCTTCAAAAACTCGAAAACCAACTTGGCGTTTTATTGGTCCACAGGGGGCGCTCTGGCTGTGAGCCAACCCGGGCTGCCTTAACCTTGTTGCCTTTTGCCCGAAGTCTGCTCCGGCTGGAGGAGCAGGCGAGATCTTCCATTATGGAGGCTCGACTTCGCGTTGGGGCGAGCTCCAATATTGGGATTTATATGCTCCAGCCCTACATCCGTCGTTACAAGGAGCTGGGCGTAGGGCCCGAGGTGGATGTGGTAATAGATTCCAATCCGACTATTGCACGGCATTTATCGGACGGTGAGCTGGACGTGGCGATTATGGAGTGGTGGCATGATCTACCCGGATTCCATGCTCAGGCGTGGCGTAACGAGCCCGTTGTTCTAATCGTTCCGCCTGGTCACCCGTTAGCCCGTCGAACCGATATCGACCGCGATACGCTGTCTAACATGGCTCTGATCGGCGGCGAACCCGGCACCGGCACTGGCCGGCTTTTGGCGACCTACTTCGGTGAGCATGGGCCATTTCCGACGGTATCTATGCAGCTGGGTAGCACCGAAGCCGTCAAGCAAGCGGTTAAGGTCGGACTTGGCGCATCGTTGGTGCTTGAAAGTTCTGTACGGGAGGAGGTCCAAAATGGAAGTCTGGTGGCTATTCCCGTGAGTGAGCCTGGCCTTAGCAAGGAGCTGATGGTGATTTATCCGAGCAGCCTGGACAAACACAGGCCAGTATACTCGTTTGTTGGGCATCTCTGTGAATAGCTATTGGGTCCACCTCACGCATATCTAGCTGGGAATGCAGATACTGAGCCTCACGCTCACTTCGACAACGCAGTATTCCGTCATCTGCATATCGGCAGAATGGGATATCCGGATGACGAACGGTCAGCCAACGATCCAATGCATAATGCAGAAACAGGTTTGCCAGAACTGGCGATAACGGGCCACCTTGTGGTGTGCCAACGTTCCGTCGTTCCTGCTTACCATCTTTCGTCTGCATCGGTGCCGTTAGCCAGCGCCTCACATACAGCAGCACCCAGGATTCAGAGCAATGGTGGTCAAGAGCCTTGAGCAATAGCTCATGATCAATATGATCAAACAAGCCACGGATGTCATACTCCAGCACCCAGTCCCTTTCCCAGCACCGCTTTCGCGTGATCACAAGCGCATCATGCGCGGATTTCCCGCACCGATACCCGTACGAGTCCACATGAAAGACAGGTTCCAGGATAGGTTCCAGCGTCATAGTAACCACAGTTTACGCTATACGATCGCTAACCGTGGGTACCCCGAGCAATCTTTCTCCTCCACTTTTCTTCGGAATTGGAACTGCTTTGACGGACGGTGGGAAATAGCTGCCGGAGGACATCCGATTCCAAATTAGATAGAGGTTCTTACTCAAGTCTCGATCAAAGTCCTGAATCGTCTGGCCATCTACACCGGCCGCACCTCGATTTGATTTAACGCGCTGATACGCCTTCCATACCTGGCGCTTGGAATTTTTTTCTCTAATTGCGGAAATACCGAAATTAGATAAAACACAGCACGCCCCTCAGTTAGTAATATGGCTGCCCGATATCCCGGAATGATTATGAAGCGGAGATTGGTGTTGGCTTCATTTATGTTTTTTGATGCGCCTTAATAGAATGATGGTACCAATTCAGCCGAAGGCGAAACTGGAAATGAATACAACGGCAAAGCAGGCCGTCAGCCTGCTTTGCGTCTGCGTGAAGATAGGAATTAGTGCCCCTGCCCTCCAGCAGCGCCATGCACGCCCTCTATATAGTGAATGTAATTGACGTAGTCAGCGACAAAGGCACGCCCCTTATCGCTGCTTTGATCAGCCATGGCCCTTGCACGCTGAGCCTCATGATAACGCTCACGAATACCGTTCTCGATCTTGCGGGTTATATTTGCCACGAGGCGATCAATTTGCCCGTTTTCCAACGCCGCATCCGCCGCCATTAAACCCGGATCAATCTGTCCGGAAGGCTTGATGCCGGTAAAGGGTGCGCCTTCGGAGGCACGATGAACCTCAACGAGCGTCGAGAACAGATGCTGATCGGCAATGTTTTTCGCAGTTTCGCTTTGCCCGCGGACTTGGCGCACATCGGCGAATACCCTTTTGATTTCGGCCTCATCCTTTGCCGGCACCCATTTGAGCAAGG
>NZ_JBRJHG010000032.1:0-8660 GCF_053628895.1 Marinobacter sp. MBR-105
GAATCGTACTCTACGTGAGAGGTCGCGATGGTAATACCACGCGCACGCTCTTCCGGTGCGTTATCGATCTGATCGAAAGCACGGCTCTCGCCAGTACCCCAAACTTCGTGACACACACGAGTCAGGGCGGCTGTCAGAGTGGTCTTACCATGGTCAACGTGACCGATGGTGCCCACGTTTACGTGCGGCTTGTTACGCTCAAACTTTGCTTTAGACATTTCGACCAATCTCCCTAATCAACCAGGATCGCAACGTTGACCGGATAAAAAATGGAGCTCATGACCGGAATTGAACCGGTGACCTCATCCTTACCAAGGATGTGCTCTACCGACTGAGCTACATGAGCATTAAAACCAAATTGGAGCGGGCAGCGGGAATCGAACCCGCGTCATCAGCTTGGAAGGCTGAGGTAATAGCCACTATACGATGCCCGCGAGCAATTAGTGGTGGAGGGGGCAGGATTCGAACCTGCGAAGCTTTCGCGTCAGATTTACAGTCTGATCCCTTTGGCCACTCGGGAACCCCTCCCGAACAAATCCGCAAAAGCGAACCTGCTTAAAACTTAAAGTGGAGCTGGCGGACGGAATCGAACCCCCGACCTGCTGATTACAAGTCAGCTGCTCTACCAACTGAGCTACGCCAGCTCACATTCGCCTGTTCAGCGAGGGCGGTATACTACGGATTTTTTTCCGGCCTTGCAACACCTTCACAAGCATTGCTTTCAACGAAATCGAACTCGTAACCGGTTTCCGCTTCAACCGCTTGAACCCATTCACTTTCTGCCATGGATTCAACCTCAAAAACGAGCGCGTATCCTAAACGATTTCGAGGGAACTTGGCCAGCACTACATTCAGATTTGCCTGTTTTTTTTCTGCCATTACCGATTGCGCAGCCTCAAGGGATTCGAACAGCCCCAGGGAAATGGCGTTACGGTACTCTCCACGGGAAACAATGTACGATTCCACGCCCTGAAGATAGAGCTCACGGAACTGGGCTCGCGCTGCTTCCGGCGGCTGCGGAGGAATCAATACCCAATGCAGGGGCGGTAACTCCTTCTCAACCTCAACAATGCCGACTTTATGCTTGAGACCGGCCGCCACATTCTCGGCGTCATCCCTCGCATCAAACATTCCGAGCGTTATCCGTAGACAACTCTCTTCCCGGGAGAGGCTCTCCATGGTCTCGGAAGCCACTTTCAGACTGGAGACACGTGGCAGGGTTCCAGATGAAACGCCGACATAACGGGATGGCTCGATCCAGGCCGGCACAAACCAAACGGCCAGATTGAGAGCTGCCAACAGAAACGCCAGCCACTTCATCACAGAACGCCCGCGCTGGCGATTCGCTCAAGACCGTCAAGCACCATACCCTCAACTACGTTTGCCTCAAGACCAAGGGCCTGCAAACGCCGGGCATCGCCACCGGTCAGATAGATCGCAGAGAGTCCAAAGGCTTTTGCATCGCGATGAATCCCCTGGACAAGGGCCTCGGTGAGCCAGGCCAGACCGTGGTTGACGCATTCGCCGGTCGATTGTCCCGGGCGGGTGTCGAGTTGCTCACTCTGCTCAAATCCAATTCGTGCCGCATCCACTTTCAGACTACGGCGCATCATCTGGAGCCCAGGAAGAATGTAGCCACCGAGGTGTCGCCCGCCGGCATTCACATAGTCCACGGTGACGGCGCTACCAGCATCGACAACGGCGAAAGAAGCCTTACACCTGACCCAGCCTGCCAGCATGGCATGCCATCGATCAGCCCCCATGCGCGACACATCCCCATAGGAATTGGACAGGCCATCGCGCGTCGACTCAGCCCAGCAATATTCAACAGGCACCTTGGCCCGGGCAAGCAACAGTTCATGAAGTTGCGCGCGGGCGCTTTCCGAGGCCACCGTCGACACCAGAATTCTGTCAATGTCAGACCAGTAGCCTGAAAGTCCGATCAGGGGCTCAGCATCTGCCATGACCGCTGCCCCTTCAAGAGGGCCGCCTGTTCCAGTCAGTCGCCATTTCAGGCGGGTATTACCAGCGTCAATCAACAAAATCATTCAGACACCCGCAAACTGATATCGCCCGCCCGCACCGGTATTTCGCCCTCTGCTGTTTTCAGGAGGTAGTTCCCGGTTTCGTCGATACCGCCTCCCACGCCCTTTAATTCACCGTCACGGGTGACGAGGGGCAGGCCGTTAAAGATATCACGGCGCTGCCAGCGCTCCCGGAATTGCCGGAAGCCGCCAGCCTCAAATTCTGTCACTGCTGCCAGAATGTGAGTAATCATCCCGGCAGCGAGTTGGTTGCGAACCCAGGCCTGGTCTGGCCAACGCTTGTCCAGGCTCGTCCAGGGCTGATCAACGTCTTCAGCTTGAGTCATATGCACGTTGATACCGATTCCTGCGATCACCTGAACACAACCTTCCTGGAGTTCGCCCTGGATTTCTACCAGGATCCCACCAAATTTCTGGCCCTGGGCAAACAGGTCATTGGGCCACTTGAGCCCTACCTCACCGCCCCCTACCTGCTCAATGGCATTGGCGACGGCAACGCCCAGGGCCAGACTGAGGCCATCCAGGGCCGAGAACCCACCTTTTATCGACAACCCAAGGCTCAGGTAGAGGTTCTGGCCCTTGGGGCTGGCCCAGTTCCGACCTCTTCGACCACGGCCGGACGTCTGACAGTCAGATAACACCACCGGGAGTGGCGCCGACGTCAGTAGGCGCGCAACCTCGGCGTTTGTGGAATCCACTTCATCCAGAACAGTGAGCTGTATCCGCTCTCGAACCGAAGCATTGAGCTGACCAAGAATGATGTCACGGTCAAGCAGGTCCAGTGCGGACACCAGCTGGTAACCCTGCCCGCGAATGGTCTGTATGTCAGTTCCGTCGGCGATAGCCTTGCGGATATGCTTCCACACCGCCGTCCGGGAAACGCCCAGCTTCTGGGCCAGCGATTCACCGGAATGGATTTCACGATCACTGAGCAGGGACAGCAATGCATTGGATTTCATCAATGAGCTTCCAGACGGGGAATAAACAAGCCCGGATTAAACAACAGGAGGGGATTGAAAAGCAAAGGGGCAGCACTGGCCTTGCCCCTTTACCGGTCGCGACGTCAGGGGATAGGTGTCGCGGTCAGGTTTGCGCGAATATTCACGTTCTGCAGCACGGCGCCGAACACGGCGGTCTGGGCGCCACCCACAGGATGAACCAGATCGATATTATTTATGGTCAGTTCCTTGAAACGGGTTTCCGCCTTGACCGCGAATCCCAGTGGACGGTTCAGGCGATCAGCCTCCGAAGGAGAGGACACATACCGATAACCCTGGGGGGCCGAGGCATCCATAATCTTTTCATCTCCACGGGCGCCATTCACCCCCAGCGAGTCCGCTCCATTTTCTTTCTTCACGACTCGGGTCTGGTAAACGTCAACGGATAGATCGGTTTGAATACCGTAGGTATTGTCGTCGACGCCATCACCATCGAAATCACCACCGTCACTCGTGTAAATATTGTCCAGAACCAGGCGGGTTCCGGAACCATTCACGGCCCGCCCCTGGCCATCGACGGTCCGATTGGTTTCCCACAACAGCGAATTCCGCTTCTCGCTGCTCTGAGCACGGGCGAGGATGTTCTTCATCTCGATCGTGACACCTTCCTCGCCCCGCATTTCCCACTCACCGCCCGATGCCGAACAGGCCGAGGCCGACGCACCAGCGCCACCCACACAGACGTTGCCGGCACCACCAGGCTTGATCAACGTCGTGCTTCCCTGTTCAAAACGCTGGATCTTCAAACGCCCAAGGCTCTCTCCATCGACCCCATTACCGATCCGGACATTGCCGATATCCATGGTGCTCCAGGACTCTTCCGTTGCCAGCGCCAATCCTTCATCGGTAACATCCAGAGTCATGTTACGAACATGACCATCATAGGTCATATCGGTCAGCCAGAGACCTTTCTGGGGCTGCTCACCGTTACCTTCGTCATAAGGAGCGGCAATCACTGCAGCACGACCGTCACGAATGTGAATATCCGAATTAATCGTCAGGCCCTCACCGGAAGCGCCACCGGCTCCGAGCGTCATATGGCCGTCCAGCGTAAAGTCGTAGGCGGGATAGATGCCGAGCGCCAACAACAACTCTGTGCCACCCTGCAATGGCGCGTCATCACTGCCAACGCGCATACCATTAATTCGGTAACCGGCCTTAAGCCCCTCGAAACCAATACGCAAACCGTCATAGAATCGGGTTTCACCCTGGACACCGTCACGGGTGACATTTACGGTGATATCGCCCTGCCCCCAGGACTGAAGCCCACTGATAATCACCCTGTTGCCGTCCTCGGTATAGCTCAGATCAGAAAGCCGGAGGCTCCACTGAGCAGCCAGTCTCAAACCCTGGGCACCGGCATCGGCATGGCCTCCGCCCTGCAGATAGAGCGCATTGGTGTAGTTGCGACCACCAAATACCTGGTCTTCCAACAGAAAGCTCAGGTTGAAGGCCCCAAAGCTCTTACCAGCACCGCCAATCTCAATGGCTCCGACCTCAAACTCGCCTTCCATTCGCCCAAGCGTTAAACCCACTGCCGGACGGCCCCGCCAGTCCTGATCCACATCCAGGCGCAGATCCTGAATACGGTAGGCGCCAGTGATGTCTCTCAAGGCGAGGGAATGACCATCATCGTGATAGAGGAAAGACGCGCTATGAATGGTTGTCTCGTTATCAAACCTCAAACCCTCCCCTGCGCGGCCTCCTGCGGATATATCGGTCGTTGAGGAGAGTTCGTACTGGCCAGAGAGACCGCCATAGCTGGGCAACAGGTCACCGTTACTATTGGTGCTACGGCCATATATCGCAGGATCGCTGGAATATCGAATAGCACCGACCTGCCAGCTACCAGTCACTCTGGGAGCCGTCAGTTCCAGGGTCTGGCCCACCCTTTCCAGAGTTACCCCCAAGGCCTCAACGGACATCGTAATATCGTCCAGAAACACCGAATTGCCGTTGGTTCTGTAGCCCAGGCGGCCGCCCGTCATGGTGTACGCGGAATCAAATTCATAGCCATTTCCACCAGCGGTCTGCTGGCGCAGGCTCAAGGTGCCTTGAAGGCTATGGTCAAAGAAAATACCCCCCATGCTGACACCCGGCGCGCCGGCCAGCCTAATGTCCGAGAATTCGACCCGCCGGTCTTCCACCAGGTATTCAAGATTCAACGCGGCATCGCTGCCAATGTCGATCCTGGTTCGGTGAAATGCGCCCTGCCCGGGCACCTCGGAGGAACCCACACGCATACCTTCCAGATGGACGCCCTTTCCATCGTCGTAATAGGAAAGCTTGTCGGCGGCCATGGTCAGGTCAGTTTCGATGGTAATCCCGCTCTGGCCTCGTATCTCAGACAGCGCCCGGTCATCAAGGCTCTGGAGATCTGCAGCGGTTATCATCGAATAGCTGCCCAGGCCCAGGACGACCGTACTCAGGGGCAGGATTCCGGAAAGCTTACGAGTCATGATGCCTCCTGGCTAAGGGGTTCCATCCGGAAAAACCAGAAGGTTACCCTGCATGATCACGTCCCCCTGCATTTCCACCGCAAAGATGTCGGTTTGCTGAAAGCCGGGGTCAGTTGGTCGTGGCGTGCTACTGGAAGCGATTTTGAACTGTACGTCAGAAAACCGGACAACATTTGGCAAGCCCAGCTCAATCACATCACGGTCAAAGAGTGCACCATCCCCCCCAAAGCCGGAATCGATCGAACGCACCCTCAGGGTCAGACCCTCAAAGGCGAACATCCCCCGAATTTCATCCAGTACCATCCATCCGCCATCCTGCTTCAGCCGATAGGCAAAGCGAGCACCGCATTTCTTATCTGCCTCGTCACACCGGCCAAAGTAGTTGTTCTGAACCGGACCTCCCATTTCGTTGATGCTGATATCGCCAGACAGATAGATCCCCCCCTGACCGGAGATATCAGCCAGGGCCTCGTCCGCGAGCGGCGACATCTCGGAATACGCCAAGGCGGGAAGCAGGGCCGTAAAGAGCAGGCAAAACCGGGTAGCTGAACAACAAGTCAGACGGATCATGGCGCCAAGTCCTTGGTTCTGATTTCCAGGTGCTGAATGAGCATTCCTTCGATGCGGGCGGAGCCAAAATCCCGGTCACCGACACCAAAGTTGCCAATCCGGAGATTGCTCCGGTATTCCGGATTGGTGTAATAGGCTTCATAGAAGTCCCAGGTTGCGGTATCACTGCCATCCCGAAGCCCATTGGCGGCAATCTGCCCGGGTGCCGGTGCAGTAATAGCATCAACCTCCAGCACGAAATTACCCGTACCGTCGACATCAAAAAACACAGGCTGAAGCTCGTTACCGATCGCCAGTTGAAGGACAAAATCGGACATGGTGATGCGGGAGCCACACTCGCTGCCATCCTGAGTACAGGCGTTGATGGTCAACTCCGGAGAGTAGAAGTTCAGCTTGAACTGGCCGGCCATTTGCTGGCGCGCGTCATCACCCCAGAGACGCAGGTAGCTGCCGTCAATTACGGCACTTTTAGCATGGATATTCAGGTTGGCAGAGCGGTCGTCACCCACCGCGACATTCATCTGCATTCCCATATCGGCTCGCTCGCCGATCCAGGATTCAGTTGCGGGGCGGCTTGAACAGGTACCGCTTCCGGCAGCCGCTGAGCCACCCAGGCAATCGTAACCCTCGGCCGCACTGAGCATCGAGGGCGCGGCGATTTCCAACACCGATTTATCTCTGACCCCGATCGTGTTGCCATCCACCACGTCAATTCGCCAGGGATGCAGTAAACGCCCCAGGTTGACCGGGGTCAGATTCTGACCATAGGCGGAATCAGCGCCCGCGATGTACAAGTGATTCACGGTGATATCCACGTCCTGCCCGTCCGTGCTTTTGATGCCCGTGATTCGGAATATACGGGCCTGGTTGCCATTGGCATCCGGCGCGTCGGTTCCATGGGAGAAGGCAAAGTTATCGAGAACCAGGCCTATGCCGGCGCCATCGATCTCGGACATCTCGGACTCATTAAGAGTCACCATCTCAGCCTGGAGGGGCAAAGACCACAAGAGCGCTAACGACAACATTGAAGTGCAGGGGAAGTTGCAGAACCCAAATCCTCTCATCAGAACAGCCCCCGGCCACGGTCTATGTACTCAGTCCGATAACGGTCCGTGCCGTACAACGCCTCATTCAGGTTTACCTCGGTGGCGCCATTGGGGATATTGAAGAATGCACCGGACGTCGCCCGAATAAAGTCCTCCACCGTGATATCGGTTTTCTTGACGTCCTTGAGCCAATCCAGATCTTTGGTCTGAAACGAAATAAAAGCGCCATCGGCGGGACCGGTAATTCGCCGCTCACCATTGACCTCCTCAACCTGGCCAATCGGGAAACTGTTGTAAATATCCAGATCAAAGCAGGAGTCTATTCCCAGCACCATGCAATCCTGGGCATAGACATAGATGTCACCAGCACCGCAGCTGAAGAAGGAACAATCCGGCACCTCAATCTCCGAACTGGATCCCCAGCCAATCAGGTTCTTCAGAGACCAGCGGGTGAATCCGGCGGCACCTTCAAGAACGAACTTTTCCCCGTTCGGAATACCGATATACTCCGCACGAATGGGATCAAGCTCGCCAATGCGCGGGTCATCTTCCGCTCCATAGACCAGCTGCGCCTTGGTGGCGAGCGGACTGCCCGATTCGAGCAAAGGGGTGAGCAGTACAATCAACTGGTCGAAGAAATTGCCGGTGGAGTTAGCCTCCCGCAACCCTTCACCCCGATCGATGATGTCGACATTGACGTTGCCCGTCAGCGTTTCGATCTTTCCGGAAAGAATGCCCATGGACTCGCCAAAGCCAAGGCGAACACCTACCACCTCATTGGTGGTTTCATCAAAGGCAAACTCGAAGAACGGGCTATCGATCATGAACGGAACAATCTCATTCTCGCCATAGGCTGAGCCATCGGGGCGATATTGTCGCGGAGCATCAGGGTTCTTGCTGTAGTAGGCCTGGTTATTGATGTACCCGAGCGCAAAATCGCGGATCAGCACATCGGAAGAACCCTGCTTCTCACCCGCTCGCTCATATCGCCCCATCTCGAGAACATCAACATTGGTCTGGATTTCGATATCCATACCGAGATTGACACGGGTATAGGAGGTATTTTCGTTGGGATCGGGATGGTACTGGCGGTCTATGGAGACAAAGGCCTGACCTGTCACCTCGGACAGCTCGGCATCAGAAATGGGCTGCAAATCTGCATGGGCAGCCGAAGACAGCACCATGGACAGCGCGAGGAATAGTCTTTTACGTGTACTCATAGCCATACCTGCCCGCCGTTTGTTGTTATTGACGGCAATGATCGAATGACTGATGAGTGTCTCTGAAGCTGGCTTTTTAGTCTTTTTTTCTGCCAGTCTTGAGGGAATGCTAACGCTATTTACCGAGCGTAACTGTGCGCCTGATCACAGGGTCATGTCTGCTCGCTTTTCTGCAGGCAATAAAAAACCCCCGGCAGCAAAGCTGTCGGGGGTTTTAGGCATTAGGAGCCTGACGATGACCTACTCTCACATGGGCAACGCCACACTACCATCGGCGCAGGTCTGTTTCACTTCTGAGTTCGGGATGGGATCAGGTGGTTCC
>NZ_JBRJHG010000033.1:0-8292 GCF_053628895.1 Marinobacter sp. MBR-105
AGTTATTAATCAATCGCGACCGCAAATGAGCGGTAATGGCGGTAACCTGCTCAGTCTGCGAGACTTGCCGGGGACCTATGAGAAATCCGGGCTAGATGAACCATCTGATGAATCAGAGCAAGCCCCTGAGCAGCTAGGCTCTTGTTTGAAGGTGGCTTATTGGAGCCTGGCAAGTTCCATGAACAACGACAGTGCGTATAGGTTAAACCAGCGTTTCCGATCGGAGCCTTCTTTACGTAGATTGTGATCCGCTGGATGACGACTGTTAGCTCCAAGGCGAAGGTCAGGGAAATCAATCCTCAGCCTGGATATACTGCACGAGCATTCGACCAAGTGTCGTGACACTGAGGCGATTACCTTTCTGCTCGGCAAGCCCGAACCGCTGCAGAGTCTGCTTGTAGCTCTCCTGAAGCGCTGCCTTGACGATTTGTTCCTGAGAAGCCCCCATTGTTTTGCTTACCGGTTCCAATATTTCTGGGTGCAGCTTCGCCCATTCTTTATGCGGCCCATCTCCAAAGACCGGATTCAAAGAATAATAAATTAACCAAATGATCTCCGGGTCTGTTAGTTCTCGGTAGATATTGAGTAATTTCCGGATTTCCTCATAGCGCAACTCTTCGGTTGACAGCGCCTTGGCAACCAAGCGTCCAAGACGCTCTTTGCGGTCTGCAGATACTGCCCTGGATGCTTGGACGCAGCCTTCCTCCAAGAGATCCAAACCTTCTTCAGTTTGAAGGTGTTGCTCAAATGTATCCAGTCGCCCGTGAATGTTTGCGACTTCGGAATCAAGCTGTTTCAAAAAGGCAACCATGCGCTCCAAGCGCAGGTCTGGGATGATGGCCGTCATCACTTCAGAAATGAGGGTTCCGACACCTGGAAGCACGCCAGCAGCGCTGTTGGCGATACTTACCAACCTATCCCGTCTATTGGAATCCAGAGTGTTCTGGTCGAGATTGCTCATCATTCTGTTATCGATTGTGACAAGCGTTAGCGCAGAAGAAACAGCCATCCACATTGTCATATTTTTGTCGGGCCGCTTCGAGAGCATCTCTGCATGATGCGAACATGCCCAAATAGGTCCGGTTCAGAATTTCAGGCATGAATTGGCAACCCTCTCTATGCACCTCATGCTCACCGGTGCTTTGTGGGTTGTCGTTTGCGTAATAGTGTTCCACTGATGCCTCCTTGGCTTAACTGTCTCAATCCAGAGTAGACAGCTTGCTACTATTTCGCCAGCTTCGGATATGTCTGGCGCACAACAGGACATCCACACGGTGACTTGAAGAAACGAATTCCGTTAAATCTTGCTCTTTTGGCAAACAGTTTCAGGACGCCCACAGATTGCTCTCGCTAGCTGCGGAAACAAAGCTGTCGCTCCACGTATATTTCGAGTTTTAACAAATGGTTACTTAAAATATTTTCCATTTTTGCGACTGTTGCCGATACTTCATTGAATTCGAATCACGCTGCAATTTTGTATCAATGCGTATGTTCACCGGCTTTCGGGACATGCTCGATAAAAATAATCGTTAAACAGATCGGGGTTCGTCATCTAGTGACCAGCTCAGAGTTGCTCTGGAGATTGCGCGTAGAAGGATTTCTGAGAAGAACCCCACCTGTCAGCAGGGCATCGCACCATGAGCGACATAGAATATTCTGTGCTGGAAGCGCAGCAGAACATCCATGAACTAATTGCCCAGCAACACCCGCTGGAACAGACGCTGGACGCGATAGCCGACTGGGTCGGCAGCATGATGCCCGGTGCGCTGGTTTCCATCATGCAATTTCATCCAGCCTCAAACAGCCTCAGTTTAATACCCAGCGATCGGTTTTCAGATCGTTTTTTCCAGGCCATGCAGGATATTCAGGTGGCTGAGAACAAGGGCACTTGTGGTACTGCGGCCTTTACTGAAGACTTAGTTATTACTGACAATATTCAAGAAGATCGCCGCTGGACGGGCTTCCATGACATCGCCGAGGCAGAAGGAGTCCGCGCCTGCTGGTCCATGCCGATTCTGACCTCGAAAAATGAGCTCCTGGGCACCTTTGCCACCTACTACCGCGCTCCAGCCACCCCAACTGCGGGCGCTCAACGCAACCTGGCCCGGGGCGCAGCTCTGGTCGCCCTGGCCATTCTCCGACACCGGGACGCTGAGAACCATAGAACCCTCTCCGAGTGGCACCGGACCCTGTTCGACAACCATCCAGATGCTGTATACACGTTCGACCTCGATGGTCGCTTCCAGAGCTGTAACAAGGCATTGGAAAAAATTTCTGGCTATTCGGCGGGTAAGGTGTGCGGCCTTCACTTCAATCTATTTATTGAACCTGATTATCGCCCACAGACCCAGGCAGCATTCGACAGAGCTCGAAACGGTGAAGTCATCACCTACGAAACCATAGGCACTCACGCCTTCGGCCATCCCTACTTCCTGGAGGTCACCAACTTCCCGGTCATCATCCAGGGTGAGATTGTCGGCGTCTATGGTCTCTGCCGGGACATTTCTGATCGTAAACATCAGGATGCAGACCTGCATCTGCTCAAGCGTGGCATTGAAGCAAATCCCAACGGTATGTTGATGGTGGACGCACGCAGTCCAGACATGCCAGTGGTCTATGCCAACCCCGCATTCACTGAAATGACCGGTTACTCTTACGACGAGGTCATGGGAAGCAACTGCCGCTTTCTTCAGGGAGAAGACACTGCTCTGGAAGCGCTCGAAACCATACGGCAGGGACTGCACCACCAAACCGAGGTCAATGTCGAACTGATTAACTACCGAAAGGACGGTACGCCTTTCTGGAATCACCTCCGGATCAGCCCGGTGTTCGGTAATGACGGCCTTTGCACTCACTTTATTGGCACTCAGCAGGATGTTACCCACCAACGGGAGCAGGAAGCCCAGATTACTTACCAGGCCACCCATGACCTGCTTACCGGCTTACCCAATGGGGTCTCGTTTCAAGAGACGCTGCATGACGCACTGATTCTGGATGGTGGGCGTGGAGCGTTAGCTGTCCTGTATCTGGACCTGGACGGATTCAAGCCCATCAATGACGAACTGGGGCATCATGTTGGCAACCAGGTACTCATAACCATTGCCCGGCGACTGGCAGACTTGACGGCACCTGAGGCAACCGTTGCCCGGTTGGTTGGGGATGAATTTGGTTTGTTGCTACCTGGGTACACAAATCGCAAAGAGGTCACCCAACTGGCCGAGCGCATATTGGTACATCTTGCAAAGCCGATCGACGTGGACGGCCAGATGGTCCACATTAGTGCCAGTATTGGGATCGCCTGTAACAGCGCCCCTCTGGACGCCCCTCATGAATTACTGCAGTTTGCAGACATTGCCCGGGAGCGGGCCAAACGGCAAGGCAAAAACACCTGGCAATGGCACAGTGGCCTTAAAGCCGAACGCAGCCAGCACAGCGTTAAGCTGAGGCATGACCTTCACACCGCTCTGAATGAAAACCAGTTTGAAATCCATTACCAGCCCCTGGTGGACGCTGTCACTGGACGAATGCGCAGTGTCGAAGCTTTGGTACGGTGGAAACACCCTGCCCGGGGGATGATCTCCCCCGGTGAGTTCATTCCATTGGCCGAGCAGACTGGTCAGATCATTCCGCTCGGCCTCTGGATCCTCAAACAGGCCTGCATAGAAATCGCAGACTTCAATGCCCAGCGGGAAAGAGGGCTACGTGTTGCCGTTAACATTTCATCGCTGCAGTTCATCCGCGGCGGCTTTCTGGATGACGTTCGCCGGGTGCTGGCAGAAACGGGGCTTCCGCCACAACTGCTGGAACTGGAGGTGACGGAAAGTGTTCTTCTTGATGGTGCCGAGCCCGTAATCGAGCTAATGGAAACCCTGAAAACCTTGGGCGTACGTGTGGCACTGGATGATTTCGGAACCGGCTTTTCCAGCCTAAGCTATCTTCGGGATTTGCCCACCCACAAGGTGAAACTCGATCGAAGCTTTGTGGAGAAAACCACGACAGATCACCGGATAGCCGCCATCGTTCAGGGCGTGATTACCATGGCTCACCACATGGATATGATCGTGGTTGCGGAAGGGATAGAAACCCGGGAGCAGCAGGACGACCTGGCCCGTCGGCACTGCGATATCCTGCAGGGGTATCTGTTTGCCCGGCCAATGCCTCTCGCGGACTTGAAAAAGCTGCCTGACCTATTGCCGGTGAATCCAGCGAGATGACACTCCGTCATACTCGCCCGACTTTAGCCAAACGCCACTGTTGCCATTTCTCCTCCACGCCAACATACAACCCCTCTTGGGGTGATCAGCCATCAACACAAATGGCCAACCTGGGCCTAAGAGGCATCTTTCTGCCGTCACCATCTTCATCACTCAACGTATGGGCGGCATAACGTCTGAAATGGTGGTGGCGCGAGTATTCGCTCTTTTTCGCTGAGGTCCGTGAGTAGCCTTGGGTCGCAAAGCGAACGTTCAGATTTTTGGAATCTGCACGCAACATATGAGGCCGTCCAGCAATAGATCCGGGCCGAACGATACCACTGAAACGACCGGCTGAAATGTTTCTGGCCGGTCGGCTTCAGTTTACGGGAGCAACCACCCGACAGATACGAAGAGCAAGATCCTCACAGGTAATCCCGGGTGGACTGGACACTCGCATAGGCAAACCCAAGAGCCGCCATAGCCGTGGCATGAACCTGTGCCGCCGGCACCTTCACGCCGTTGAACTCCAGGTCCATCGTGGCGCAAGCATCTTCCAGCACAGTGACCTTGTAGCCAAAATCTGAAGCGGCTCGGCTGGTGGCTTCGATGCACATGTGACTCATGGCACCGATCACAACCACTTCCTCAATGTCGCTGGCATCCAGCAGCTCTTTCAGGTTGGTTTTCAGGAATGAGTTGGGATAATTCTTCAGAATCACCGGCTCATCACCTTTTGGTGCCACGGATTCGTGGATGTTGATGCCGTTTGTACCCGGGGTGAATACAGGCGCATCCGGGTCCGGAAACTCATGGTGAACATGCACCAGCAGGTCTTTGTTCTGACGCGCTGTATCTATCACCTGGGCAGCCTTGGCGGCTGCCTGTTCAATGTTCACCAGAGGCAGTTTGCCGGAGGCAAAGTACTCATTCTGGATATCGACAACAATAACGGCTCGCTTGCTCATTTGACTGTTCCTCATTGGATCATTTGTTTCAGGGGTGTTCTGGTCAGAAAGAAAGAATCTCACCATCCGCCGGGATCAATACCCGCTCATCAATCCCCTCGTTCTCCACGAACTCTGCCAGCTCTTCACGGCTCAGGGTCATATGGTTCACCGCATCCATGTGCACGGCGACAATGTCCGCATCTGGTAAAGCTCGGTGCACTCGCAGGGCATCTTCTTTGCCCATGATGATCGAGTCGCCCTCAAAGCCTGTCAGTTCCGCCGCCCCGGCATTCAACACAACAACGTCCGGCTGAAAGCGCTCCAATGACTGAACCACTTCATCACGCCACACGGTATCGCCTACCACGTAAGTGGTTTCCTGCCCCTCGGCTTCAAAAACCACACCCATGATTTCACCGAGCGCCTTGGCCAGCTCGGGAATGGCATAAAGGGTATTGGAGCCGTGTTGGCCGCCGGTTTTATGGAGTATCACGCCGCCGAATTCAGCCTCGCCATCCAGAATACGCACATCCTTGAAGCCTTGTGAGCGGATCAGCTCGGCATCCGCCCCGTTCTGCACAAACAGGGGAATGTTCTTCGGCAACAGCTTCTGGGCGGCATCGTCCCAGTGGTCCAGGTGGGTATGGGTAACGATCACCGCATCGGTACCCTCAATCACATCCTCAGCGGCCATGGGCAAGCCCACCAAAGGATTACGCAGCTCACTGCGGTAAGTGTCCGGAAAGCCCGGGTAAGCTCCTTGTTCGGCCAGCATAGGATCAATCAGAAAGGTGGTCTCTCCGTATGTAACCTTGATGGTGGCATTGCGGATTTGCTGTATCTGGTGGCTGGGTTCCCGGGTATACGATTCGGCGAAAGCAGCGCCAGTAAAAACAGTCGAAGCAAGCATCAGGGCGCCAGCGAAAGTTTTGATCAACATGGTATTTATCCTCCAACAGGGTGTTCGTTGATGGAGTAAGTCTACGGAGATGTGATCACCACCAATATTGACCTGAAAGACAATGATCGAAAGAATCGGGCCAAGCAGTTATCATCGGGTTAAATGAACCACAGGAGTGACACCGTGGCGCTACCGAAAGTCGGGCTTATCCTTCACCCACAATTCAGCCCCTTCCATTTCTCTGTTCCTTACATGGTATTCAGTATTGCCTTGCCCGACGGCCCCTTGTTCGAGTTGCTGATTATCACCCCAGACGGCAAGCCCCTCACATCCGAACGGGCCATGACCGTTCAGCCAGATGGCGGGCTGGAATTATTGGATGCGGTTGATATTGCGGTAGTACCCGGCTGGCACGATCTGAGCGAAGCCCCACCGCCGCAATTGGCGGAGGCTCTCACCCGCTGCCATGAACGGGGCGCACATGTGGTAGGCCTTTGCTACGGCACCTATGCGCTGGCCTATGCGGGTTTGCTGGATAACAAGAGAGCCTCGACCCACTGGCTGGCAGAACAGGACTTCCTCAATAGGTTTCCACAGGTGAATCTGGATACCAACGCCCTCTATGTGAAGGATGACCGGCTGGTCACGTCCGCTGGCACAGCGGCGGGGCTGGATTGCTGCCTGTTTCTGGTGCGGGAGTATTACGGTGCCAGGACCGCCAATACCCTTGCCCGCCTGATGGTTGTTCCGCCGCACCGGGAAGGTGGCCAGGCTCAGTTCATTGAGCAGCCGGTCGCGATTTCCACTCAGGATGCGCATATCAACCGACTACTTGACTATCTGCGGGAACATCTGGCCGAAACACACACAATCGATGAACTGGCCGCCCGCACCGCCATGAGCCGGCGCACCTTCACCCGCCATTTCCAGAGAGCCACCGGCATGACGGTAGTGGAGTGGTTGGTGAGTGAACGACTTCGGCGAGGACGGGAACTGCTGGAGACCACATCGCTGTCTGTGGAAGCCATCTCGGAAAGAATCGGCTTCCACACAGCAACGTCATTCCGGCAGCATTTCAAGCAACGTCACCACGTAAGCCCTCGTGACTGGCGCAGGACCTTTGGAGATGTGGCCTGATAATCCAGCCACCAGTTCAGCGGGCAGGTAACAGGAGTACTGCGGGAAAGCCCGAAATACCGGTTCGGCTAGTCGAAGTGGGTGCCACAATCTCTGGAATGGCTGACGGATAATGGCAACTGCTACATTGCCAAAGAAACGCGAGTCTTCGCATCCGCTCTGGGTTTTGTGGTGTATATCACACCCGCGCGAAGCCCTCATAGTAACGGCATAGCGGAGGCTTTTGTGAAGACGTTTAAGCGGGGCGATGTATACCTGTACGACCTTCCTGATCCAGCCACTGTGATGGCCAGATTGCCGAAATGGATCTGAGACTATAATCGCAGCCACCCGCACAAGAGTCTGAAATGCCACCGGGGAATACCGGGCTGAACTGGCAAGATGGTGCTCAGTTTAGTTGGGGCAACTACAGGCATCAGTATTATCGACCTTTTTAAAATCAGAAGGCTGGCTGCCAAGAGAATTGTCGCCGAACATCCCCCCGGCAATCGAGGGGGGCTGCGTAGGGCCGTGTGGCCCTACGCAGCGTGACCTGATTGAGTCAAGGCCGGGTTGTCATGCAGGCAGTTTGGCTGCAAGCAGTTCGACATTCTCGATATTGGGCGGAGAACTGAGCAAGGTCGCGGCGTTGGCCATCAAGGCCGCGGCGATCTCGCCGTTCAGATGTGCTTGGCGACCTGCCTCATCGGCAAAGGCATCTAACACACCGAACGTCGAAGGGCCAAACTTCAATGCGAACCAGGCAGTGGTGCCGGACTCGGCGTTGGCGAGCGGCAGAGCGCTGGCCAGGAAGTCGGCAAGCGCAGCCTCCTGGCCGGGTTTGGCTTCGAGGCGAACAAACAGGGCGAGCTTGGTCATACTGTAATCCTTTGGGTAAATGGGTTAGTTGAATGGATCAACGAGCCTGCAGTCTAAGTCGTCATGACAGCCATCTCTATAGACAATAATGACAACTTTGATATCATTATTGCCATGAAACTCCACATCCTTGTTTGTGATGGCGTGTTTGATCTGGGGCTTGCGGCGCTCACCGACACAGTGGGCTTGGCCAATGCGATGGCGGGCTCGCTGCCACAGGCTCCCGCGCACATAGAGCTCACGCTGGTGGGCG
>NZ_JBRJHG010000034.1:0-6449 GCF_053628895.1 Marinobacter sp. MBR-105
GATGGTCAAACCGCTTGGCAGTCAACTCTTCGTTTCGACAGACTCCACCGCGACACCGATCCTGTGACCGGGAATGTCCGCTACTGCTTGGAAGAGATCCCCAAGAATGCGGGGGGTGAGCATCAGCTTATCAGCCTGATCGCCGAAGGCGGCCGCGGCGCGGAATTCTCCGAGCTTGTTCAGTTTGGCGAACGGTTGGTCAACTTTGACGACCGAACTGGTCTGGTCTGTGAAATACGCAACCGTAACCAGCTTGTACCACGTCACATCCTGATGACCGGCAGCGGCGATGAAAAGTTCAAGGGCTTCAAGAGCGAATGGGCCACGCTCAAAGGGGATCAGATGATCGTCGGCAGTCAAGGGAAGAACGCTCAGGAAGAATGGGTCAAACTTCTGAACCGCGACTACAGCCTGGAGAGCCAGGATTGGCGCCAAAACTATCAACGTATTCGGGATGCTTTGAACGTTGGCAAACAGGGGTACGTCACCCACGAGGCGACGGAATGGCACCCCTATCACGGCTGCTGGCTTTTCTTCCCACGAAAAATTTCTCACACACCGTTTGACGAAGACATTGATGAGAAAGAGAGAGGCGGTAACACGCTGGTTGTTGCAAGTTCAGACTTCACTGATATCAAAACACTTGAGGTTGGCAGAAGAATTCCAGAACGCGGAGTCTCTTCATTCAAGTTGATACCCGGTCGGACCGACGAGTGTATCGGGCTCAAAAGTGTCGAAATCGGAAATAGTACGGAAACGTATCTGTTCTGCTTTGATCTGGAGGGCAACGTTCTGCAAGACGATACATTAATAGGTCACTATAAATGCGAGGGCATCGAAATCCTGTAAAACTTCATTCGACATAAATTTTTAGGCAATCAGCATCCAGGACAAAGAGATTTCCCGAGCGTTAGAGAATGTTAATAAACCTTGTATCTGCGCGGTCTGCCACGAGACTGGTAGTAGATGATCAAGGGTGAGTGAGTAACCTGCTCACCCGGATCATCTGACTTAAGATCACATACCACAAACGGTAAGGAGATCAGACTATGAAGCGCACAGCACTCTCTATCGCTATTGCTTCAACGTTCGCACTTGCACCGGCTGCCGGGCTGGCCGCGGAAAGCCCATACCTCAAATCGGATGGTTCCTGGATCACCCTGAGCGGAACAGTGACCAGCACGACAGCAGACACGTTCAAACTGGACTATGGCGAAGGCCTGGTCACCGTTGAAATGGACGACTGGGACTGGTTCGAGGAAAGTGGCGAACTTCTTCCGGGCGACAACGTCACGGTTTACGGTGAGATTGACGACGATACCTTCGAAACTGCAAAGATCGAAGCCAGTAGTGTCTTTGTGGACAGCCTGGGCACTTACTTTTATGCCAGTGCCGCAGATGAGGAAAGCGCCACCGATTTCGATGTAGCGCCTACCATCGATCTCGGCCAGATGGTGCTCACCGGCACAGTAACAGGTGTTGACGGCACAGAGTTTACCATCGACACAGGCGCACAAAAGACGACGATCGATACGGCTCTGATGACGTACAACCCGACTGATGATGAAGGCTATCAACAGATTGAAGAAGGTGATTTGGTCACCGTGACCGGCGACGTGGACATTGATACCTTCGATGACGCTGAGCTAATGGCGGATACCGTTGTTACGCTTGATGATGAAAGCAATTCTTAAACACAACTCCCTTCAGCCCCGCGTCGGGCGGGGCTGTAATCTTCAGTAATTCGATTGCCATTGTGAACCTCCTGGTGTTTACCTCGGTCCACTCCTCACAGATAAATGACTAAAAGGCGAATGTTCGCTTTTGTTTAAAAAGGGGCCTAGACGGTGAAGGCTAAAGTTATGGGGTAGGCGCCGAATCGAAGTCCTAATCACCGCACCGGATCCATCCTTCGCACTACTGCCCGGAGCTCCAAGCAGTAGCAGCTCGAGACTGCAGCCTCTCACATTCATGGAATAAACCAACCTCATCTCGACTGACACCCCAACCTGTCTGGACATCCTGTACAAGCGTGTACACCCCCCAAATTGGCCATTTTCCGGCCGTATACTTTTAGATGATCGCCTGACAGGCCAGGCATACCGATTTGTATCAGCGTTGATGCATCGATCAATCACGTTATGGGGAATTTTAAATGTCAAAAGGTCTAACGGAGTTAGAAGTGTTCACCGCCGCTGACACTATTGCAGCATCCGGAGAAGTTCCCAGCATGCGAGCAGTCAGGGCGAAGCTAGGAACAGGGAGCTTCGCAACGATTCAAAAGCATCTTCAAACATGGAGAAAAAATCGCCGACAGACTGTAGTAACCGACTACCAACTCCCTCCGACCCTTATTCATTCCTTCGCGGAAGAAATCGATCGTCAGGTAGACGAAGCTACTTCAAGCATCAGAGCTGAGTTGACTGTTACACGCTCAGATATGGATGATCATGTCGAACAGGGCCTTGAGTTTGAGGGTCAGATATTAGAACTGACATCTAGCATCGAGGCTCTCGAACGGGAGCGCGATGAATATAAAACGATGGCCACGGCTCGACTCGATGAGATCAAACGACTCGAAGTCCAACTGAGCCACACACATGCGGCCTCGGAAGAAACCAGGACCCAACTAGCAACTGCACAGCTGAAATGCGAAAGCCTCAGCGAAAGACTCGCCGCCTTCCAAAAGGAGGCCGAAGCTCATGCTTCAGAAACTAAAACCAAACTACACGAACTCCAACAAACAATGGAGAGCTCGAAAGCCTCCCAGCAAAATGCAGAACGAGAGGCTGCAATCGCTGAGGAAAAATACAGAGCACAATACGAAAAAGCTCTCGATCTGAAATCGCAGCTTGATGATTTACGAGCTCAACTACTAGAGTCGAGAAACGAGATTCAAAATCTTCGCAGCGAACTTAAAGAAACCTATCAAAACCACGCGCAAGATTCCGATAAGTTGAGAGAGCAGATCGCACTTGAACGAGAACGCAATGCGGAACTGGAACGGGATGCGCTCGTTGCTCAAATCTCACCGGCAGCGCCGCGCGCGCCAAAACTAATACCTAATTTAGCGGAAGAAGTATCCGCAGACGCCAATACTCGACAGTAATCAACGACCACAACCATTGCGCTTTGGTTCCAGCACAGAATTGAGACGAAGCCAATGGCTGAGTCGATAACTGAGCGACTAGGCTCCGCCTAGTCGTGAAGGGAGGCCTACGGCCGGAAGCAAGGGCCGCAGGCCCGCCACGCGATACCACTCCAGACCCCGCGACAATCATTTCCATTTCACTCAGCCACCTACCTGAAGCCGTTCTCCGATCTAAAAGAAGCAGTTAAAGACTGTCGCACCGATCACTCGGTTCAATCGATGAATATAAAAGTTATCCACAGGTGTGGTCCACCCTGGTCCACCCTGGTCCTCACTGGTCCTCACTGGTCCTAGCTGGTCCTAGCTGGTCCTAGCTGGTCCTAGCTGGTCCTAGCTGGTCCTAGCTGGTCCTAGCTGGTCCTAGCTGGTCCTAGCTGGGCCCCATTGCCTCGACTGGCCCAAGCTCTGCCAGTGCAGAGTTATGGCTCCCCGATCCTATGACAAACTAAAAGCCAAGTTTCAGAAACATCACCAACAATCATGCTGAACAACGCCCTGGGCATTCCCAATGCGAAATGCTTACGATTAAATTTGGTTTCAAAGGTTAAGTGGATTAGGATTGTTCTGCGCAATCTGTGTGGCTCATAGCGGCCTTACCAACCGCTCTGGCAAAGCGGCTATCTCACCAGCGAGATAGCCCCCTCTACCACATCGGTCCCACCAGAGCATCCGCCCATCAAACTATTCCATCACCTGCCACACGTTTGTTTTAGAAAGATTACTGGCTCGGTCTCCGCAGACCACATTTGCCCCATTTTTGTTGAGTGAAGTTCTGCTATTAGAGTGGGTCGATCAGAGAAGCCCGATTGTTATCAGGACTGGACCGGTTAACCTCTGTTGAGACCTGCCAGTAAGCCAGTCTGTCCCCTGAGGACCGGCTTATTTTCCCCTTCAGTTCATCAGCGGTTTTGGTGGGGTCGAGCCACTGACCCAAGGAGCTTGGATGGACGAGCGTTGGCTGTCGGTCGTGTATGTGATGAATGTTCTCGGCTGCTGGCTCTGTGATAATTGCCACCCTAAGGGAAGTACCCTCCCCTGTTGGCGTATAGAGGCCAGCAAAGAATAGCGCTTCACCTCTTTCAAGATCTGGGCACGTGATGTAATAGGGTTGTTTCTGGCCATTCTCCAATCGCTTCCATTCATACCAGCCATTGGCCGGAATAACGCAGCGTTGGTGGTTGAAAGCTTCTTGGAAGTAGCGGGACGTTTTGATTGACTCGATGCGAGCATTGATAGGCGCTGGCGCCTTCTTATCGGCCCAGGAAGGTCGAAATCCCCACCAGGCATAGTCAAAACGAGGCTCCCCAGATGGAGTCTGTCGAATGCTCGCAATCTGGGTACCTGGAGCAATGTTGTAACGGGCCACCATATTCCCGGTAGCCATTTGGTAATCCCAATATCGCCTGGCAATGAGATTTAGGGGTGTATGGAACACAAAACGTCCGCACATATTGAGTCTTTGCCCGCTTGAAATCCTACCGGCAGCCTTGTAGAAACCTTGTCGCCCACGCCTTTTCATCGGGTGTAGGAGATAGCTCATATTTTTTCACGACCCGCACAAATCTTGCCACATATCCACACCGGCCTGACGGCGGCAACCATTCATCTGGCCCGCGATCTTGTTTGCTGCTTAGTGGAATAGAAAAAATATCCTAAAAAGCATCAAAAACCTATGCCAGAAATCGAAATCTGGTTTTTCTTGAGCATACATGCATATATAGTGGAATTACGAACATACTATTTTACCAATTGGAAATTGCGTGCTGAACAGCGTCTGCATAGAGGCAAATATCAAAGTAGACAACACGGGGACGAAGATAAGTCTTCCGGTGATCGTCACCCAAGATGGTTTGCTGAAAAGTTATTTGGATTATTTGATCGTTCATCGATACAAATCTCGGAGCTGGAAAGACAGGAGCGCGTTTGCGGTTCGACTCCTCATCGATTACACGAATCAGAATAAAGACTGCTTTGAAACTCCTCACCAACTGTTTCAGGAGTTTTCAAACAGCCTCTACACCGGAACGATTGGCGAGGACGGTAGCGATCCGAGTTGGCTGCGGTGGAAACCACGCGAGGATAAGGACGCGAACTTTCTAATCAGCCTGATAACACAATACACAGACTGGCTCTCTGAGCAGTATGAAGAGAAAAAGCTTCAGATAAACCCAACGGTGAAACCGACTCGTTACGAGGAGTGGATGGGCCTCGCAGCCTTCTACCAAAAGAAACGGCGGGCTTTTCTTTCCCACCTTTGGGCTAACAAACCAGCCCCTGCTTATTTCCGGAAGGTTATGCCCAGGACGGTGTCGCGTTCTAACGGCAATGAGGGTAAGAAAAGCTTTCCTCCTGGACGAATTGACGACCTCTTGTGGAATGGCCTTACGCGATATGGCTTTGAAACGAGCGACGTAGTTTATGAGCGCCTGGACCTGAAGAATGTGCTCATTACCATGCTGATGCATTACGGCGGACTCAGGCTCAGCGAGTGCTTTCACCTTTGGGTAGAAGATGTCGTGCCGTGGGAGGACGGAACCGCACTGGTCAAAATTTTTCATCCCGATAAAGGGCGGCCCCGTCCAAACGGCCCCAGCAGGCGCGAAGAGTTGCTCAACAAGTATGGGATGCAACCGCGATTTGAATATTCGAAATCCCATACGCTGCATGCAGGTTGGAAAGCGCCCAAAGAGGACAATGAAAGTCGCCACTTTCTTCAGGTTTGGTGGTTTCCAAGAAGTGCTGGTGAAACCTTTAACGACCTTTGGCGGCTTTACCTGACCTACCAGCGATACCCCGATGGCGGTAAACATCCGTTTGCATTCACGACGCAATCAGGCGCTCCGCACTCAATCAAAGGCTATAACCAATCGCTTAAAAGAGCCGTTGAGAGAATTGGTTTACCGTTTTCAAAAGAAGCGGGAACGACAGCACACGCCCACCGACACTCGTATGGGCAAGCTCTGGCTGATGCAAACGCTGATTCTCTGATCATTAAAAACGCCCTACACCATAAATCGATAGAAAGTCAGCAGGTCTACACCGAACTCACTCCTGAATCAGTGACTTCGCTCGCCAATATACCCGTCAAGCCCACCTCTGCGCCAACAAGAGGCGATAACTGGGTGAGATTCTGACTTTGAGGTCTGGAAGCAAAGAGCGGGAGCAACCGATGGTCCGAGATTGGTTGATAAATAACCAGCATACAGTGTTTAGGCAATAGCGGGCTGTCCCGGCAGAGGATTCCGGGAGGATTGTTTTTTGCCAGTGGTTGAGTTGGCCTATCCGGCGGAAGCAAGGC
>NZ_JBRJHG010000035.1:0-5941 GCF_053628895.1 Marinobacter sp. MBR-105
ATCCCGTAATCCGCCCTTTCTACCAGTTCCAGTTTGACCGTTGCTGGCTGCAATGCACAGTAGTTCAAGAAAAGCGGAGTACCGATAACCTCACCCACCCGGTTTCCCCACTCACTGAATTGGGCGGCAGAACACCGGTCAATCAACTCAATGGCGAGCAATCGGTTCATGCCTTTACGGGCGAGCACTGCATCCACCTCTAAGGCAAACTGACAGTAGCTCGGAAACTGCCGGTCACCAAAACCCAGCACCGCGTATCGCAGATTCTTCTCAGCACGGAAATCACCGATCCTGGCCATAAACCGGCGTGCCGATGCGGGGGCATCACCATCGCCGTATGTAGATGTCAGCACGAAAAGCATGGAAGCATGCGGATACCGCTCAGCGAGCGCATTCATTTCGCTGCAATGCACACGGAAACCGGCTTTATTCAGACTGCTATGGAGTTCCCGGGCAAATCCCCAGGTGGTATTACCTTCGGAGCCGACCAGGATAACCGTATCCGCCTGAGCGGGATCGGCATTGTCAGGAAGCTGTCCTGACGACCGGCGACGCTGCCACCAGATGGTTGCGCCCGTTACCGAGAGAACGGGCACAGTCATTGCCGCAGCGCCAAGAATCAGCCCCAGCCACCATAGTCCTTCGCCGGTGTGCAAACGGATAATCCAGTGCTGCAGTATGCTACCGTCAGAGCGCGGTTGGAACTGCAGCAACTCGCCCGTTGCCTGGTCCACAAAACCGGAGCCGCCGGAGGTTGAAAGAGAATAGACATCCTGCGGATCACCGGGATAGGGAAACACCAGTTCCCGGAGTTCGCCGAGATCGAAATTGCCTAGGGCTTTTAAGGTGCCCACAGGCGATGGTTGCCCGCCCGAGACATCAGCCGGAAACCTCGGCCCGGTGTCAGGCGCTTCAGCCAGCAAATCAAAGCGCTGTGCCGACATATAGCTACCGGTCAGCGCGGATAACAGTAGGCCGAGCACGGCAAACCGAGCCAATTCGGCATGGATCCGTTTCCCGCCAGAGCCGGAAAGCGGTCTTAATATATTCTTCCAGCCGCCAGTACGCCGGGCTATCAACAATATTCCCGAAAGACACAGAAGTACCATCAAAACAGCCAATACGCCGGCCAGCGCTCTACCGGCATCATCCAGCATAAACGCACGGTGCAGATCCTTGATCCAGCTAAAGAATGCGGAAGGTTCGTAGGGTGCCGTGCCCTCACCTGTCACCGGATTCACCAGATCCGCACCGGCCTGGCCGTCACGGCTGTAATAGACGATGACCTTGCCGGAAGGCTCTCGCACAATCTGCTCAGTCCCGGGATAATGAGCAACAATCCGGTCAGCCAGCTCGGCGATACTGACTTCACCGGATGCCGGAATGACCGCTGAGGCTCTTTCCAGCGCCGGCGCCAAAGCCAACACAGCACCCGTGACTGAGAGAACCATCAGAAACAAACCAGCAAGCAGGCCCGGTAAGCTGTGGAACTTGCGCAACATAGCCGATGCTCCTGGTGGATTATTGAAGCTCGTAGGTAAGAGCGCGCACGTAACCGCGCCCGGAAACCGGCTTCCCGGAACCTTCAGTGGTCAGGGGGGCTACGACATCAGCTCGAATATCGCGCATATCCTCAACGGCAGAGTCGACTCGAACCTCATAACCGTTGTCGATCAGCGAATCATCGAGGTTCAGAGTGATTTTCAACGTACGGCCACTGGTGACACTGGCACCGGTCAAGCCGTCATACTCTGCCGGATCAAGCCCACTGCCGCGGGCCCAGCCTCCCAGGTGCTTGTAGTATTTAGATTTCTTCCCTGAAACCCAAAGGGTACCCTGATACTCTCCGCGGGCATCGGTAAGATACAGTGCCAGATAGGCTCCATCTCCACCGTAATTCTGTAGTTCCGTAGTGAAGGTCACCTCGCGGGCCTGGACGAATACCGGTAAAGCCAGGGTGGCAAAAAGGCTGCAAGTGAGAACGAACGTTTTCATAACTGGTCTCCGAAAAACCTGATGAACGTTGGATGAACAGGGCAAGTTCACTCGGTTACTCAACGGTCACCGTAGGGTGGCCCTTGACGATGCCGTTGCGTGGCCCCTGACTTTTGCCATTGTCCTGTCGATTTTTCGTGTTCCTGTTGCCGTGGTCTCTGTCATCATCGTCAGTGTCTTCACGTTCCCACTCCATCATTATCAGTGAAGCGGGCGCGAAAGAGGCTTCTGCCCTGACCCCATCGGCATCGAGGCCCCGGACTTCATAACAACCGTCGTCAACCTTTATTCGGTGAACTGTCCAGCCTTCGGCTTCCAGCTTTTCACGCAGATTTTCACGGGGCTGCCAACTCGCCACCGGATCATCGCAGTCGTCATCGGCCAGTACGGTGCTACTCAGAAGTAACAAAGACAGGCTCAGAATAATGGGTTTGGTCTTCATGATGTCTCTCCTGCTTGTTGCGTTAAATCCACTTTAAGGCGCTAACCTGACAACGACCTGAACAAACGAAGCTATTTCAGCGGAACTGAAAAGCCTCTTTATGAAAGCGAGTAAGGCGGAAGGGTGCCGCGTGCAAGCCTTTTCTTATGGCTTGACCCAATCCCACCGGGCCGCAGAACCAGACCTCTGCGCGTGCAGCCGAGCGTTGGTTCCTAGACAACGCCTCGGCAGACAACGCCTGCCCCTTGCTGCTGTCATGAATCTCGAGATGAATCCCGGGAAAGCCATCGCAAAGCGTCCGAAGTCGATCCACCATGGGATCCCGGCCGGCGTTGCGCGTGCAGTAATGTAGATCGGCTTCCGGCACGGTGGCATCGTTGGCGCTGCTTAGGGCTTCGAGCCAGGCCAGGAACGGCGTAATCCCGATGCCACCGGCTATCCAGATCTGGTGGGATTTGCGGTTTCGGCGCTCGAAGTTAAAGCAGCCGTAAGGGCCTTCTATCTTCACAGTTTGCCCCGCTCTGATTTTTTGGCTCAGATTGCGGGTGAAGTCGCCGAGCGATTTAATGATGAACGTAACCGTGCCATTTTCCCTATCGGCACTGGCAATCGTGAACGGGTGCGCGCCCTCTAGTCGGTCGAAGGTCACAAAGGCGAATTGCCCCGCACGGTGACCGGGCCATGCCGGCCCCATGTGGCAGGTAATTTCGGTAACATCCTGATCCGGTGTTTTGATCGCGGTGACCGTGCCGCGAACCTGGCGACGACGGCCAACTCTGCCGGCCAGGGATAGCCCGCTGGCGATGCTGCCGCCAAAGAGCAAAATGGCCATCAGCACACCGATTGGCTGCTGCCACCATTGCAGCGGAGTAAGCCACGCCGCGTGGAAAGCGAGCAACAGATAAAGCACCGGCATGCCGCGATGCAAATAGCGCCAGTATTTGTAGGGGAACTTGCGCAACAAGGTGATCAGCAGCATGGCGAACAGCAGATAGATGGCGAACTCCCCTACCTCTTCCGCCGCATCGCGCATGGTGTCGATGAACCCGGAATAATCCTGATCGTGCAGCTTGCCGGCTTTTCCGAACACCGACTCTATTACATCGTCACCCATTTCAATCAGCCAATGGGCGGCGGCGAATACCACGGCCAGAATTCCTGCCCATTTGTGGGTGCGATAGATTTGATCCAGCCCACCCATCGGTCTCTCCAACCAGGCTGGGCGCAGTGCCAACATCATGGTCAGTGACATCAGAGCAATGGATAACAACCCACTGAGCAGCAGGCTCTGGTCATAGACTGCCCAGGGAGAACCGGCCCCAGGACCTGCAAAGAGGCTCCAGGCCCATAGGCCTGAAACCAACACTATGAAAGGTAAAATTATCCGCATCATCACATCTCCTGCGATTGGCCCCTGGAATATTCCCTTGAAGGCTAGCGTCCAAACCTGACAGCCAGCTGAAGGCCGGTGGAGAGAGATCGAAGCGTTATTGACCATTCAGGCTGTTGTCAGGTTCGAGCTGTAGTATCTTGATTTCAGGGCTGGGTCAGAGGTGAACGATGCGGGTACTTTTGGTGGAGGATACGGTGGGATTGGGCGAGGCGGTCCGGGATCAGATTGCTGACGACGGCCACGCCGTGGACTGGGTGCAAACGCTGGGCTTTGCTGAGGCGAGTGTCAGGACTACAGCCTACGACCTGATTCTGCTGGACCTGATGCTACCCGACGGCCATGGCTTCGGCTTTTTGCGAACGATCCGGGCTACCGGAATAACAACACCGGTGATCATTCTTACCGCCAGGGATCAGGTGTCTGACCGGATTGAAGGATTGAATACCGGTGCTGACGACTACCTGGTCAAACCCTTTGATCTTTCGGAGTTGTCGGCCCGCGTGGCCGCGGTGGCTCGCCGATATCGCGGCAATCCAAGCCCGATCATACAAGTGGGCGAGCTGATGATTGATCTTGGCGATCACCGCATCAGTCGCAACGGCCTGCCGGTAGAACTTACGGCACGGGAGTGGGCCTTGTTTGAGGGCTTTATCCAGCGACCCGGAATGCTGTTATCGCGATCGCAACTGGAGGACCGTCTATACGCTTTCGGGGCCGAAATCGAAAGTAACACCATCGAAGTTTACGTCAGCCGTCTGCGTAAAAAACTGGGGCGGGACGCTATCGTAACCGTCAGGGGGATGGGCTATCGCCTGGAAACACATGACCACTAGAACCAGCCTGCAGAAAACACTCGGTATCGGCCTGACACTCGGTGTCACCCTACTCTGGCTGTTGGGCGTGACCGCTTCGGGACTGGTGGCGCAGCACGAAATGAACGAGGTCTTTGACAGCGCCCTGGAAGAAACCGCGCAGCGCATCCTGCCACTGGCGGTCACCGACATCCTGAACCGGGAGAACGATGCCGGTAACCAACGGGCCCCAGCCCTGAAAGACCATGATGAATACCTCACCTATTTGGTACGGGACGAAGATGGAAATATTCTGCTCCAGTCCCACGATGCCGACCCTCGCGTGTTTAGCACAATCCCCGTGGAAGGATTTTCAGATACCCTGACCCACCGGCTATATGGCGTATCTGCTGTGAGCAATACGATCTATCTTGAAGTGGCTGAGCCCCTGGCGCACAGGCGTGAATCCGCCCTGGAGGCGGGTTTGGCCTTGCTGATGCCCTTAGTGGTTCTGATTCCGGTGAGTCTTTTGGGTATTTGGTGGATCGTACGGCTTTCGCTTCGCACAGTGGTCGACTTTCAACAAGATCTCGAATCCCGCGGCGCGGGAGATCTTTCCCCTGTCGTAGAAGAGCAGTTACCCCGTGAATTTGAACCAATCGCCGGTGCCATCAACCGGCTGCTTGAGCGTTTGCATCGTGCTCTCGAATCAGAACGCAGCTTTACCGCCAACAGTGCCCATGAACTGCGAACTCCCCTGGCAACAGCGCTTGCCAAAGTGCAGCGGCTGAAAACCAGAATGCCCGATGATTATCTCAAGAATGATGTTGCAGAAATTGAAGAAGCGTTACGCAGTCTCTCGGTGCTGTCCGGAAAACTGCTCGAGTTGGCAAAAGCAGAAGGTGGCGGTGCACTCTCACAAAGCCAGCAGGATCTTGTGCCCATCCTCGCGATGATTGCCCGGGAATTTGAGGACCATGCACCCGGGCGAGTTGTTTTATCCTTGCCGGAGCGCGAAGTGAACTCCTTTCTTGATCCCGATGCCTTCGCCATCCTGGTGCGTAACCTGATTGAGAATGCGCTTAAGCATGGCTCCCGTAGGGAGCCGGTGGAGATCAACCTGAACGATAATGGCATTCTAAGAATCTCCAATGGTGGTGAAAGGGTGCCACCGGAACAGCTCGCTCTTTTAAGAAACCGTTTTGCACGCGCCAGAACGGATGCAGCAGGTTCTGGCCTGGGCCTCGCGATTGCCGATGCGATTGCTAAAGGTGCCGGCATGACCCTGCATCTCAGATCGCCGGCAACAGGACGGCAGGA
>NZ_JBRJHG010000036.1:0-5794 GCF_053628895.1 Marinobacter sp. MBR-105
ACCTTCGATGCCACCGCCGGTGATCTCACCGTGTCTATTGCCACCATCGATAACGGTAACCAGACGATCAATCTGTCGGGTACCACAACGGACGTCGCCCCGAACAGCCAGGTTGAGGTGACCATCACCGATTCCGCTGGCAACGTCGTGAACGCGACCGCCACCGTCGGTGCGAATGGCTCCTATTTCCTGACCGGTGTGGACATTTCCCGCCTGGTCGATGGCAGCCTGACCGTGGAAGCGTTAGCACAGGATCGCAACGGCAATGCTGTGAGTGACTCGGCCAACGGCACCTTCGATGCCACCGCCGGTGCTCTGACCGTCTCTGTCGACACCGTTGATAACACGGCGCAAACCGTGAACCTGTCCGGTACCACCACCGACGTGGCGCCAAATGGACAAATTGCGATTACCATTACCGACTCTGCTGGTAATGCCGTCAATGCCACCACCACCGTCGACGCCGACGGTGCCTACACCCTGACCGGCGTGGATATCGCTAGCCTGGTCGACGGCGACCTGACCGTGGAAGCGTCCGCGCAGGATCGTAACGGCAACGCCCTGACTGACGCGGCCAACGGCGCTTTTGATGCGACCGACGGTGCTCTGACCGTGGCCATTGCCAATGTCGATAACGGTAACCAGACCGCCGATCTGTCCGGCTCGACCACGGACGTGGCACCAAACAGCCAGGTTAACGTGACCATCACCGATTCCGCTGGCAATCTCGTCAACACCACCACGACTGTCGGCGCCGATGGCTCCTACAGCCTGTCCGGCGTCGACATCTCCAGCCTGGTCGACGGCGACCTGACCGTGGAAGCGTTAGCACAGGATCGCAACGGCAATGCCGTCACCAACTCGGCAACCGGCAGCTTTGATGCCACTGCTGGCGATCTCGCCGTGACCATTAGCAACGTCGATAATGGTGCCCAGACTATCGATCTGTCGGGTACCACCACCGACGTGGCCCCGAACAGCGAAGTTGAGGTGACCATCACCGACTCCGCCGGCAACGTCGTTAATACCACCGCCACGGTCGACGCTGACGGTTCCTACACCCTGACCGGCGTGGATATCGCCAGCCTGGTCGATGGCAACCTGACGATCGAAGCCACAGCTCAGGATCGTAACGGCAACGCCGTCACTGACTCCGCCAACGGCTCCCTGGATGCCACCGCCGGTGATTTGACCGTCTCTGTCGACACTGTTGATAGCACAGCTCAAACCGCGAACCTGTCCGGCACCACCACCGACGTGGCCCTGAACAGCCAGGTTGACCTAACCGTCACCGACTCCGCCGGCAATGTCGTCACTGCCACCACGACTGTCGGCGCCGATGGTTCCTACGGTCTGACCGGCGTGGACATCTCCAGCCTGGTCGATGGCAACTTGACCGTGGAAGCCACGGCTCAGGACCGTAACGGCAACGCTGTCTCCGACTCGGCGGCAGGCTCACTTGATGCGACTACCGGTGCTCTGACCGTCTCTCTTGACACCGTGGATAACGCAGCGCAAACCGTCGACCTGTCCGGCACCACGGCCGATGTGGCGCCAAACAGCCAGGTTAACGTGACCATCACCGATTCCGCTGGCAATCTCGTCAACACCACCACGACTGTCGGCGCCGATGGCTCCTACAGCCTGACCGGCGTCGGCATCTCCAGCCTGGTCGATGGCAACCTGACCGTGGAAGCGTCCGCGCAGGATCGTAACGGCAATGCTGTCACTGACTCGGCAACCGGCACCTTCGATGCCACCGCCGGTGATCTGACCGTCTCTGTCGACACCGTTGATAACACGGCGCAAACCGTGAACCTGTCCGGCACCACCACGGACGTGGCGCCGAATGGACAAATTGCGATTACCATCACCGACTCTGCTGGTAATGCCGTCAATGCCACCACCACCGTCGACGCCGATGGTTCCTACAGCCTGACCGGCGTCGACATTTCCAGCCTGGTCGACGGCGACCTGACCGTGGAAGCGTCCGCGCAGGATCGTAACGGCAACGCCCTGACTGACGCGGCCAACGGCGCTTTTGATGCGACCGACGGTGCTCTGACCGTCTCCGTGGACACCATCGACAACACGGCGCAAACCGTGAACCTGTCCGGCACCACCACGGACGTCGCGCCGAATGAGCAAGTTGCGATTACCATCACCGACTCTGCCGGTAATGCCGTCAATGCCACCGCCACCGTGGGTGCCGATGGTTCCTACACCCTGACTGGCGTCGACATCTCCAGCCTGGTCGATGGCAACCTGACGGTCGAAGCCACGGCCCAGGATCGCAACGGCAATGCCGTCACCGACTCGGCAACCGGCACCTTCGATGCCACCGCCGGTGATCTGACCGTCTCTGTCGACACCATCGACAACACGGCGCAAACCGTGAACTTGTCCGGTACTACCACGGACGTGGCGCCGAATGAGCAAGTTGCGATTACCATGACCGATTCGGCTGGCAATATCGTGAACGCCACCGCCACCGTCGGCGCCGATGGTTCCTACAGTCTGACCGGCGTCGACATTTCCAGTCTGGTCGACGGTGACCTGACCGTGGAGGCGTCCGCGCAGGACCGTAACGGCAACGCCCTGACTGACGCGGCCAACGGCGCTTTTGATGCGACCGACGGTGCTCTGACCGTCTCCGTGGACACCATCGACAACACGGCGCAAACCGTGAACCTGTCCGGCACCACCACCGACGTGACGCCGAATGAACAGGTCGACATTGCCATCACCGACTCCGCCGGCAACGTTGTTAGTACCACCGCTACTGTCGACACTGATGGTTCTTACACCCTGACCGGCGTGGATATCGCCAGCCTGGTCGATGGCAACCTGACGATCGAAGCCACAGCTCAGGATCGTAACGGCAATGCCGTCACCGACTCGGCGACCGGCAGCTTTGATGCCACTGCTGGCGATCTCGCCGTGACCATTAGCAACGTCGATAATGATGCCCAGACTATCGATCTGTCGGGTACCACCACCGACGTGGCACCAAACAGCCAGGTTAACGTGACCATCACCGACTCCGCCGGCAACGTCGTTAATACCACCGCTACTGTCGACACTGATGGTTCTTACACCCTGACCGGCGTGGATATTGCCAGCCTGGTCGATGGCAACCTGACGGTCGAAGCCACGGCTCAGGATCGCAACGGCAATGCCGTCACCGACTCGGCAACCGGCACCTTCGATGCCACCGCCGGTGATCTGACCGTCTCTGTCGACACCGTCGACAACACCGCGCAGACCGTGAACCTGTCCGGCACCACCACGGACGTGGCGCCAAATGGACAAATTGCGATTACCATCACCGACTCTGCTGGTAATGCCGTCAATGCCACCACCACCGTCGACGCCGACGGTGCCTACACCCTGACCGGTGTGGACATCTCCAGCCTGGTCGATGGCGTCCTGACCGTGGAAGCGTCCGCTCAGGATCGTAACGGCAATGCCGTGAGTGATTTGGCTACCGGCACCTTCGATGCTACTCCCGGTGCCCTGACCGTCTCTGTCGACACCGTCGATAACACGGCGCAAACCGTGCACTTGTCCGGCACCACGGCCGATGTGGCGCCGAATGAAGAAGTCAGCGTCACCATCACCGATTCCGCTGGCAATGTCGTCAACGCCACCACGACTGTCGGTGCCGATGGCTCCTACACTCTGACCGGCGTCGACATCTCCAGCCTGGTCGACGGCGACCTGACCGTGGAAGCGTTAGCACAGGATCGCAACGGCAATGCCGTCACCGACTCGGCGACCGGCAGCTTTGATGCTACTGCTGGCGATCTCGCCGTGACCATTAGCAACGTCGATAATGATGCCCAGACTATCGATCTGTCGGGTACCACCACCGACGTGGCCCCGAACAGCGAAGTTGAGGTGACCATCACCGACTCGGCTGGCAATATCGTGAACGCAACCTCCACCGTCGGTGCGGATGGTTCCTACAGCCTGACCGGCGTCGGCATCTCCAGCCTGGTCGATGGCAACTTGACCGTGGAAGCCACGGCTCAGGACCGTAACGGCAACGCTGTCTCCGACTCGGCGGCAGGCTCACTTGATGCGACTACCGGTGATCTGACCGTGGCCATTGCCAATGTCGATAACGGTAACCAGACCGCCGATCTGTCCGGCTCGACCACGGACGTGGCGCCAAACAGCCAGGTTAACGTGACCATCACCGATTCCGCTGGCAATCTCGTCAACACCACCACGACTGTCGGCGCCGATGGCTCCTACAGCCTGTCCGGCGTCGACATCTCCAGCCTGGTCGATGGCGTCCTGACCGTGGAAGCCACGGCCCAGGATCGCAACGGCAATGCTGTGAGTGACTCGGCCAACGGCACCTTCGATGCCACCGCCGGTGATCTGACCGTGGCCATTGCCAATGTCGATAACGGTAACCAGACCGCCGATCTGTCCGGCTCGACCACGGACGTGGCACCAAACAGCCAGGTTAACGTGACCATCACCGATTCCGCTGGCAATCTCGTCAACACCACCACGACTGTCGGTGCCGATGGCTCCTACAGTCTGACCGGCGTCGACATCTCCAGCCTGGTCGATGGCAGCCTGACCGTGGAAGCGTCCGCTCAGGATCGTAACGGCAATGCCGTGAGTGATTTGGCAACCGGCACCTTCGATGCTACTCCCGGTGCCCTGACCGTCTCTGTCGACACCGTCGATAACACGGCGCAAACCGTGAACCTGTCCGGCACCACAGCCGATGTGGCGCCGAATGAAGAAGTCAGCGTCACAATTACTGACTCTGCTGGCAATGTCGTCAACGCCACCACGACTGTCGGTGCCGATGGCTCCTACAGCCTGTCCGGCGTCGACATCTCCAGCCTGGTCGACGGTGACCTGACCGTGGAGGCCTCGGCGCAGGACCGCAACGGCAATGCCGTGAGTGACTCGGCCAACGGTGCCCTTGATGCCACCGCCGGTGATCTGACCGTCTCTGTCGACACCGTTGATAACACGGCGCAAACCGCGAACCTGTCCGGTACCACCACCGACGTGGCCCTGAACAGCCAGATTGACCTAACCGTCACCGACTCCGCCGGCAATGTCGTCACTGCCACCACCACCGTGGGTGCCGATGGTTCCTACACCCTGACCGGCGTGGACATCTCCAGCCTGGTCGATGGCGACTTGTCCGTGGAAGCCACGGCTCAGGACCGTAACGGCAACGCTGTCTCCGACTCCGCCAACGGCTCCCTGGATGCCACCGCCGGTGATCTGACCGTCTCTGTCGACACAGTGGATAACGCAGCGCAAACCGTGCACCTGTCCGGCGCCACGGCCGATGTGGCGCCGAATGAAGAAGTCAGCGTCACAATTACTGACTCTGCTGGCAATGTCGTCAACGCCACCACGACTGTCGGTGCCGATGGCTCCTACAGTCTGACCGGCGTCGACATCTCCAGCCTGGTCGACGGTGACCTGACCGTGGAGGCCTCGGCGCAGGACCGCAACGGCAATGCCGTGAGTGACTCGGCCAACGGCACCTTCGATGCCACCGCCGGTGATCTGACCGTCTCTGTCGACACCGTCGACAACACCGCGCAGACCGTGAACCTGTCCGGCACCACCACGGACGTGGCGCCAAATGGGCAAATTGCGATTACCATCACCGACTCTGCCGGTAATGCCGTCAATGCCACCACCACCGTCGACGCCGACGGTGCCTACACCCTGACCGGCGTGGACATTTCCCGCCTGGTCGATGGCAACCTGACGATCGAAGCCACAGCTCAGGATCGTAACGGCA
>NZ_JBRJHG010000037.1:0-5496 GCF_053628895.1 Marinobacter sp. MBR-105
ATCCCGTAATCCGCCCTTTCTACCAGTTCCAGTTTGACCGTTGCTGGCTGCAATGCACAGTAGTTCAAGAAAAGCGGAGTACCGATAACCTCACCAACCCGGTTTCCCCACTCACTGAATTGCGAGGCAGAACACCGATCAATCAGTTCAATGGCGTGCAAACGGCTGACGCCTTTACCGGCGAGCGCAGTATCCACCGACAAGGCAAACTGACAGAAGTTCGGAAACTGCCGGTCACCAAAACCCAGTACCGTGTATCGCAGGTTCTTCTCAGCCCGGAATTCTTTGAGCCTGGCCATAAACTGCCGGGCCGATGCGGGTGCATCACCATCGCCGTATGTCGAAGTCAGCACGAACAGCCTGGAAGCCTGCGGATACTGCTTAGCCAGGGCATTCATCTCGCTGCAATGCACGCGGAAACCGGCCTTATTCAGGCTGCTATGGAGTTCCCGGGCAAATCCCCAGGTGGCATTACCTTCGGAGCCGACCAGAATAATTGTATCCGCCTGAGCGGCATCGGCGTTGTCAGGAAGCTGCCCTGAAGACCGGCGACGCTGCCACCAGATGGTTGCACCTGTTATCGAGAGAGCTGGCACAGTCAGTGCCGCAGCGCCAAGAATCAGGCCAAGCCACCATAGGCCTTCACCGGTGTGCAAACGTACAATCCAGTCCTGTAATACGCCGCTGTCAGAGCGCGGCTGGAACTGCAGCAACTCGCCCGTAGCCTGGTCCACGAATCCGGAGCCGCCGGCGGTTGACAGCGAATAGACGTCCTGCGGATCACCGGGATAGGGAAACACCAGTTCCCGGAGTTCGCCAAGATCGAAATTGCCTAGCGCTTTTAAGGTGCCCACAGGCGATGGTTGCCCGCCCGAGACCTCAGCCGGAAACCCTGGCCCTGTGTCAGGCGCTTCCGGCAGCAAACCAAAGCGCTGTGCCGACATATAGCTACCGGTCAGTGCGGATAACAGTAGGCCGAGCACGGCAAACCGGGCCAGCTCGGCATGGATTCGTTTCCCGCCTGAGCCGGAAAGCGGTCTTAGTATATTCTTCCAACCCCCGGTACGCCGGGCTATCAACAATATTCCCGAAAGACACAGAAGTACCATCAAAGCAGCTAATACGCCGGCCAGCGCTCTACCGGCATCATCCAGCATAAACGCACGGTGCAGGTCCTTGACCCAGCCAAAAAATGCGGAAGGTTCGTAGGGTGCGGTGCCCTCACCTGTTACCGGATTCACCAGATCCGCACCGGCCTGGCCGTCATGGCTGTAATACACAATGACCTTGCCAGAAGGTTCTCGCACGATCTGCTCAGTCCCGGGATAGTGAGCAACGATCCGGTCAGCCAGCTCGGCGATACTGATTTCACCGGAAGCCGGAATGACCGCTGAGGCTCTTTCCAGCACCGGCGCCAAAGCCAACACAGCACCCGTGACTGAGAGAACCATCAGAAGCAAACCAGCAAGCAGGCCCGGTAAGCTGTGGAACTTGCGCAACATAGCCGACGCTCCCGGTGGATTATTGAAGCTCGTAGGTAAGAGCGCGCACGTAACCGCGCCCGGAAACCGGCTTCCCGGAACCTTCAGTGGTCAGGGGGGCTATGACATCAGCTCGAATATCGCGCATATCCTCAACGGCAGAGTCGACCCGAACCTCATAACCGTTGTCGATCAGCGAATCATCTAGGTTAAGAGTGATTTTCAACGTGCGGCCACTGGTGACACTGGCACCGGTCAAGCCATCGTACTCTGCCGGATCAAGCCGACTGCCGCGGGCCCAGCCTCCCAAGTGTTTGTAGTATTTAGATTTCTTCCCGGAAACCCAAAGGGTACCCTGATATTCCCCGGCGGCATCCGTAAGATACAGAGCCAGATAGGCTCCATCGCCACCGTAATTCTGTAGTTCCGTAGTGAAGGTCACGTCGCGGGCCTGGGCGAATGCCGGTATAACCAGGGCTGCAAAAAGGCTGCAAGTGAGAACAAACGTTTTCATAAATGGTCTCCGAAAACCTGATGAGCGTTAAATGAACAGGCCAAATTCAATCAGTTACTCAACGGTAACCGTGGGGCGACCCTTGACGATGCCGTTGCGTTGCGCCTGACTTTTGGGATTGTCCTGTCCATTTTTCCTGTTGCCGTGGTCCCTCTCCTCATAGTCACTGTCTTCACGCTCCCATTTCATCATGATCAGTGAAGCGGGCGCGAAGGAGGCTTCTGCCCTGACCCCATCGGCATCGAGGCCCCTGACTTCATAACAACCGTCGTCAACCTTTATTCGGTGAACTGTCCAGCCTTCGGCTTCCAGTTTTTCCCGCAGATTTTCACGGGGCTGCCAATTCGCCACCGGATCATTGCAGTCGTCATCGGCAAGTGCGGTGCCACTGAGAAGCAACAAAGACAGGCTCAAAAGAATGGGTTTGGTCTTCATGGTGTCTCTCCTGCTGGTTGTGTTAAATCCACTTTAAGACGCTAACCTGACAATGCCCTGAACAAACCAGACATTATCAGCGGAACTGGAAGGCTTCTTTATGGAAGCGAGTCAGGCGGAACGGTGCTGCCCGCAAGCCGTTTCTAATGGCTTCCCCCAGCCCTGCCGGGCCGCAGAACCAGACTTCTGCGCCTGCTGCCGAGCGTCCGTTGGTAGACAACGTCTCGGCAGACAACCCCTGCCCCTTGCTGCTGTCATGAATCTCGAGGTGTATCCCGGGAAAGCCATCGCAAAGCGCCCGAAGTCGATCCACCATGGGATCCTGGCCGGCGTTGCGCGTGCAGTAATGCAGATCGGCTTCAGGCACGGTGGCGTCGGTGGCGCTGCTTAGAGCTTCGAGCCAGGCCAGAAACGGCGTGATCCCGATGCCACCGGCTATCCAGATCTGGTGGGATTTGCGGTTGCGGCGCTCGAAGTTAAAGTAGCCGTAAGGGCCTTCTATCTTCACGGTTTGCCCCACTCTGATTTTTTGGCTCAGATTGCGGGTGAAGTCGCCGAGCGATTTAATGATGAACGTAACCGTGCCATTTTCCCTATCGGCACTGGCAATCGTGAACGGGTGCGCGCCCTCTAGTCGGTCGAAGGTCACAAAGGCGAATTGCCCCGCACGGTGACCGGGCCATGCCGGCCCCATGTGGCAGGTAACTTCGGTGACGTCCCGGTCTGGTGTTTTGATCGCGGTGACCATGCCGCGAACCTGGCGACGACGACCAACTCTGCCGGTCAGGGATAGCCCGCTGGCGATGCTGCCGCCAAAGAGCAAAATGGCCATCAGCACACCGATTGGCTGCTGCCACCATTGCAGCGGAGTAAGCCACGCCGCGTGGAAAGCGAGCAACAGATAAAGCACCGGCATGCCGCGATGCAAATAGCGCCAGTATTTGTAGGGGAACTTGCGCAACAAGGTGATCAGCAGCATGGCGAACAGCAGATAGATGGCGAACTCCCCTACCTCTTCCGCCGCATCGCGCATGGTGTCGATGAACCCGGAATAATCCTGATCGTGCAGCTTGCCGGCTTTTCCGAACACCGACTCTATTACATCGTCACCCATTTCAATCAGCCAATGGGCGGCGGCGAATACCACTGCCAGAATGCCCGCCCATTTGTGGGTGCGATAGATCTGATCCAACCCGCCCAGCGGTCTCTCCAACCAGGCTGGGCGCAGTGCCAACATCATGGCTAGTGACATCAGAGCAATGGATAACAGCCCACTGAGCAGCAGGCTCTGGTCATAGACTGCCCAGGGAGAACCGGCCCCAGGACCTGCAAAGAGGTTCCAGGCCCATAGGCCCAAAACCAACACAACGAAAGGAAAAATCATCCGCATCATCACATCTCCTGCGATCGGTACCTGGAATATTCCCCCGAAGGCTAGCGCCCAAACCTGACAGCCAGCTGAAGGTCGGTGAAGAGAGATCGAAGCGTTATTGACCATTCAGGCTGTTGTCAGGTTCGAGCTGTAGTATCTTGATTTCAGGGCTGGGTCAGAGGTGAACAATGCGGGTTCTTTTGGTGGAGGATACGGCGGGATTGGGCGAGGCGGTCCGGGATCAGATTGCGGACGACGGCCACGCCGTGGACTGGGTGCAAACTCTGCGCTTTGCTGAGGCGAGTATCAGGACCACAGCCTACGACCTGATTCTGCTGGACCTGATGCTGCCCGACGGCCATGGCTTCGGCTTTTTGCGAACGATCCGGGCTACCGGAATAACAACACCGGTGATCATTCTGACCGCCAGGGATCAGGTGTCTGACCGGATTGAAGGATTGAATGCCGGTGCTGACGACTACCTGGTCAAACCCTTTGATCTTTCGGAGTTGTCGGCCCGCGTGGCCGCGGTGGCTCGCCGATATCGCGGCAATCCAAGCCCGATCATACAAGTGGGCGAGCTGATGATTGATCTTGGCGATCACCGCATCAGTCGCAACGGCCTGCCGGTAGAACTTACGGCACGGGAGTGGGCATTGTTTGAGGGCTTTATCCAGCGACCCGGAATGCTGTTATCGCGATCGCAACTGGAGGATCGTCTATACGCTTTCGGGGCCGAAATCGAAAGTAACACCATCGAAGTTTATGTCAGCCGTCTGCGTAAAAAGCTGGGGCGGGACGCTATCGTAACCGTCAGGGGAATGGGCTATCGCCTGGAAACACATGACCACTAGAACCAGCCTGCAAAAAACACTCGGTATCGGCCTGACACTCGGTGTCACCCTACTCTGGCTGTTGGGCGTGACCGCTTCGGGACTGGTGGCACAGCATGAAATGAACGAGGTCTTCGACAGTGCCCTGGAAGAAACCGCCCAGCGCATACTGCCACTGGCGGTCACCGACATCCTGAACCGTGAGAACGGCGCGGGCAATCAAAAGGCCCCAGCCCTGAAAGACCATGACGAATACCTGACCTATCTGGTACGGGACGAAGCTGGAAATATTCTGCTCCAGTCCCACGATGCCGACCCTGGCGTGTTTAGCAGGACCCCCGCAGAAGGGTTTTCAGATACTCTGACCCACCGGCTATATGGCGTATCTGCAGTCAGCTATACCATCTATCTTGAAGTGGCCGAACCCTTGGCGCACCGGCGTGAATCCGCTCTGGAGGCGGGATTAGCCTTACTGTTGCCTTTACTGGTGCTGATTCCGGTCAGCCTGTTGGGTGTCTGGTGGATTGTCCGGCTTTCCCTTCGTAAGGTGGTCGATTTTCAGCAAGACATTGAATCCCGCGGCGCGGGAGATCTGTCCCCTGTTGTAGAAGAGCAGTTACCCCGTGAATTTGAACCAATCGCCGGTGCCATCAACCGGCTGCTTGAGCGTTTGCATCGTGCTCTCGCATCAGAACGCAGCTTTACCGCCAACAGTGCCCATGAACTGCGAACTCCCCTGGCAACAGCGCTTGCCAAAGTGCAGCGACTGAAAACCAGAATGCCCGATGATTATCTCAAGAATGATGTTGCAGAAATTGAAGAAGCGTTACGCAGTCTCTCGGTGCTGTCCGGAAAACTGCT
>NZ_JBRJHG010000038.1:0-4818 GCF_053628895.1 Marinobacter sp. MBR-105
TGGACGAAACGGGGAGATTTATGATGGATATTATACCCCGAAGTCAGGCCAACTCATTGCCTTTGTTCAGGTTTTTACTTTTGCAGGGGCGACTATTGAAGATTTCCGGCGATCCATGGCGCTGTAGGGCTTCCTCCAGGGCATCGATGCAGAAGTCTGTGTCCATGGTATTGGAGACCCGCCAGGACAGCACCTTACGGCTGTACCAGTCGATAATGGCGACCAAATACATGAAGCCTCGGGCCAGCGGCACGTACGAAATATCCGTTGCCCACACCTGGTTGGGGCGGTCGATTTTCAGCCCTTTGAGCAGGTACGGATAAACTTTGTGCCCGTCGCCCGGAGGGCTGGTTCTGGGGCGTGGATACACCGCCTGAATGCCCATGGTGCGCATTAGGCGCTGAACCCGCTTGCGGTTTATCAGGTGGCCTTTGCGCTCCAGATGGACTCGCATCTTACGAGAGCCATAGTACGGCGTTTCCAGATGCTGCTGGTCAATCAGGTACATCAGATCCAGATCCTCCTGACACTGTTCACGAGGGACGTAGTACACCGACGAGCGGCTCAGTTTGAGCAACTCGCACTGGCGCACAATGCTGACTTGGGGATGACCATGCTCGATCATCGCCAACCGGCGTTGACGGCTTACTGATCGAGCTTGCGCGACAAAAAATCGCGTTCCACCGTCAGTCGGCCGATCTCGCGGTAGAGTTCGTCAGAACTGGGCTCGTTGGACTGTTTGCCGGACCTTTTTTTGCCTTCGAAGAGGTCCGGAGCATTCTCCAACAACTCGCGTTTCCAGGTGCTAACCATGGTCGGATGAATCTGGAACCGGGCGGCAATTTCAGATGTAGTCTGGTCACCCTTGAGGGCGGCTAGGGCTACTTTGGACTTGAACGATGGGCTGTATTGCTTGCGTTTCTTGCTCATGATTCTCCTCCTTGTGGAGATGATGAATCAGAGCTTAGGCACCTGTCCAAATTTCGGGGTCCACTTCAAACAACAGTCATTCGAGTGGAAAAAGGCAAACCTAAGAACTGAACGGGTTCACCATCAAATATCCATATTTCATGCGCTAGTTTTTCCATGTTACTCCAATCATATAACGGTGTGGTATGGGCGCGCACAGAGCAACACGTAGTTGGCGACGCATTGACCACCTGGTTACATGCACAATTCTCGCAAGCTCCTGATGACCCGAACCTCAGTTCCCCGAGGTGCATTTTCCTGGGTCAACCAGATAGCCTTAAGACCTAACCACATTGCGGGCTTAATATCTTTAACGAAGCTATCGCCCACCACTGCCGTTCGAGTGACGCGGCTTGTTAATAATTGACCCAACTCCGAGGGTAACGCAAACGCCAGATTACCGACATCACATCAGCAAACCTCAAGCGACCAAGTAACACCAGAGCCAAAAAGACTCCCTGGACGCAAATGATCATTGCCACGACCAATAGCAAAACCATTGTGACCGCAAAGAATGCGGTCGGATCGCCGGGTTGTGCTGCTTCAGCGACATCAATCTCAAACGAGGTCGCCAAGAGCGGAACCAAAGTGAAGTACCATAGGCCAATACCGATCACTATTCCCGAACCCGAAGCTACATTTGAACAGAATCGATAGTAGGGCTTTAGCCTTCCAGCGTCATGAAGAAACTTCCGTATGCGACCCATATTCAGCTGATATTTAACGCCTTGGTTCAGTGGCGACTACGGAGCGCAGTGTATCCGGTGCAGGGCCGCCAGGCTTGAAACGAACTACGACAACTTGTTATGCAATGCCCAGTCGTCGCACGTCATTCGATATACCCGCACAGCTCGGGCATGGAATTCTCGAATCGTATAATCTCTGAACCCAACCTTCTCCGTCACCCTAACGGAGGCTGTGTGCTCCGGCTCGATAATAACAATTACCGACTCGCGGTGTGTTTGATCGAAAGCATACTGGAGGGCACCCATTACAGCTTCTGTCGCGTACCCCTGGTGCCAGAACCTGCGCGCCAGCCGATAACCTAGATTGAGTTCTTCGACATCGCCAACCAACTCAGGCGCAATGCCACAGAAGCCGATAAAATGCCCAGATTCCTTCTCACAGAATGCCCACGGCCCTATTCCATGAGAGGCGTAACACTCAAGGCACCAATCAACGAACTTTCGAGTAGCTTCCTCGTCGCAAACTCCGCGAACGGAGAATTTCATGACTTCCGGATCACTGAGCATTGCGGTGAGCACCGGGACATCCTGATGGGATAGCTTCCTTGCAACCAACCTCTCTGTTTCAAACAATGACACCGCTCTCTCCCTGTGCTTAACGCCAGCAATAAAAGGCGCCCTGAAAAGGGCCTCCGGTGGGGGGCCTTTGGGCCGGAACGAATTTGATTGCCTTGTTACACATTGACTGAATACTTGAGGTCACACGCCTCATCTCCAGTCATGCCACGAAAGCCCCAACAGTGTGGCGGTTGCTCCTTGATCGTGACTTCAACATCTACGGGTGATATGCCAACCACGGACTCAATCTTGTTGAAGAGTTCCTTGATCAGGGCCTTTTGGGTCTCAGGATTTCGACCCTGCATCATATTGATCTCGATGGCTGTGTAAGCGGGTGTCCTGCCACCAGGATAATAAAAATCCTCGGCTTCCATAGGGATGAAACGATGAGCCCGTTTGTCTTCCGGCATCCCAAGTACGGTTTGCATACATCCGTGAATGACTTCAGAGAGCTGAGCCTTGATCGGGTTAAGGTGTTCTTTGATTCCATAGATGACTATCACGATGCCTCCTGCAATGTGTAACGCCAGCCAGAAGCAGCTCCCTGACAAGGGCGTCCGGTGGAGGGCCACCAGTGTGGTACGACCTTAATGGCCTTGTTAGGTGCTGATGTCATTTGAGAGGATTTCCTCGTTCTCAAATTGCAGCCCAATGTGGATCCACCTAAATTCCGGCCGTGTTTCGAAACAAATTTCCCACTCCCGGTTATCAGCCGTATCCACAGAAATAGCAGAGACCTGAAACAGCTCCGAAGCAGCCATACCCTTTGGAATCGAATCCCAACCCGAGGCGATCGACACAAGGTACTCGGAACATTTATCGAAATAGTGATCAAGCTCGGCAAGCTTGCTCAATATGAACTGCACTGATTGAGGATAGGGCCCACTCGCGTCGCCAGGAATACTATGGAAAACCTCGCCACTGGCCGCCTCCCAATAACCTTCACTTTCCAAAAAAGTCATCGGGCCCAACCTGTCGTGAACGATTTCGATACTTGGCTTATTGCGCCCAGATAAGGCTTTTTTGAGAAACGGAAACATTGATTTTGCTCACCTAACACCAGCCTGCATACGCGGCTGCGGAATGGAGGCGAAGCCGCAATGTAGTAGGCGTCGCCGTGCCTGGCCTTGTTATAAGTCTTGGCATAGCCCCTCTGTTTAGATCCTTGCGGCGCCTATTGAAGTCACTGAGAACGAGCCCGCTTGTTACAAAGATGAACGGATATAGAAATTGATTGATAGCTGCGTCAAAACCGGCCCCTATCAGAGTCGAAACGGCATGAAGCACTCCGATACCGATCAGTATAATTGGTAAAAGTAGCTGTAGAACCTTGAACCACCTACTCAGACTACCCAATCCCCTACCCTCTATCCGCATCGGATCGCAAATATCTGGTCTCTTTCCAAAATCCAACAAAAACTTCTCGCAACTTATAACGCCTGGGCTAAACCGCCGGTACGGAGCGCAGCGTAGTACCGGTCGGCTAGAGCCCCTGGTTAACCATATTTGGCCGATGTTTGCTTCATGAACCGGAGAACTCGGATGTTCTCCGCCAAGGCATTTGGATTTGTATTCATCGCTTTAGCTGAGGTGTGATGGCAGCTCAGTATTCTCGCTTCTGTGATTTGGGATACAAAAATATGCGCCCGCCTCGCTGCACTCCCAACCAGCACTATACATTTGAGGGCAGGCATGGCCTCGATAACTGGCTTCAAATATGAAATGCCAGGGCGAATGTCTTTGCCCCTCGCCGCTCGGATAGAAGACTTGCTTTGGTTACCGATGTACCAGGGGACCGTATTCCAAACAGCAATTTCTTTTCTATCTATTCCGGCTTGCTCAAGCTGTTGCTTGAAGTTTCTTGCTGTTGGGTCTGGATTATCAAAAGATATATATCCAGTTTTTAGAGCCTTTGCACCTGGGGCCTCGAAAAGAAACAGAAACGTTGCGTTCTCGTTTCCATTACGCGGATCAAATCCCGGAACATCCATGCTCTTGCCTTATTTTGTCTACGACTGCTGATAGATTCATTTCATTGGTTAACGCCCAGTCTTTGTACTTAACCACGAATTCTTTGGCTTCTTCCAATGTGTCAGGGTATGGAACAGACTCATAGCTGTTGGGATTTGGCCTGATTTTCTGGAACAAGAAGCCATGCGCTATTAAAAACCCGACCTTTTTCCATTGGGCATTGTCGCTTTTCTTTGGTGCTTTAAAGTGCCGCCCAACGTTGAACATAGTGTCGTTGCATATCGGACACGACATGGTGAGAGGATAATCGGAAGGCGTACCCTCAACATGGCGCTTATTGGCAGTTCTGCACGTAAGGCACACATAGGATTTGGAATAGTCTGGCCCCGACACCTTTTGGCTTGATTTGCTGCTTCGGGTGCCTGAATCCCAACAAAGGGCCTTTTTCGTGTCCCGATCAAGAGTCATGTATTGCCTTGTAATCGGGATAGGGAGGCACCTCACGATGCCCCTCCTCCCACATCACCGGGCATACGGATCACGTACCACGGCGATTCAGTGACTTGATTCAACC
>NZ_JBRJHG010000039.1:0-4616 GCF_053628895.1 Marinobacter sp. MBR-105
GGAGAAGGTGATCTGATCCATGCTGGCAACGATCCTATGCGATTGACGATGGCCGTATTATCGCTGATTTTGGAGACTTATTCAGAGCCTCCCTAATTTTTTCTATGGTATGTATGGCGATCACTCGAATAGCCCAAACGATCGAGCCAATAGACTGCTTTGTCCAAGAGAGTTAACAAGGCCAGGCACAGCGACGCCTTTTTCGTTGCGGCTTCGCCTCCACTACAAAGCCGCGCATGCTGGCGGCGTTAGGCAAGATCAGAAAAGGTGTTCTCGTGCCCAATGGAGTCCTGATTTTTAAAGGAATGACAGTTGGAGTCTTGCCTGGAGACCTATCCATTTCTGTGGACGATGAAGGTAAGACTAGTGGAAATCTCGTTCTTTCCACAGCATATAATGTCGTTCCCATCTGGCTAAAAATTGCCCATGACAATTTGAAGCAATCCAAGCTTGCCTCCACTGCTATTCCTGAGCATTGGGACGAAGATTCGGAAAATCAAAAACAGCTGTTAATGCGCGAGCTTGCGCCATCAATGCAGGTCATTGTTGCTTGTGGCATAGCACTGGACGGGCTTTACGATACGTTGCGACCTCATGCCAAATTGAGTGCAGAAGAAATCGAGGCTTGGAAAAAGAAAAAGACCTCTAGGGCAAAGCAGATATCTGAGGTATTTCGTCGAACTCACAAACTAAAAAAGGAAACTTATAATGAATTTTTCGCCTGTATCGATCAGGTCATGAAATTCAGGGATAAGGCGGTTCATCCTTCATTAAAACTAGAGAATTCGTGTTCTCGTCCAGATGTTGATGTGGCCGTTGATTGGAAGTTCTCTGCATATCGCTTTACCAACGCAGAGGTCTGCTTTAACAATACCGTCAAACTTGTTGCCTATTTGTACGAAAATGGTTCTATCTCCACCAAAGTTGACGAAAGCTTATCCAATATCATCGAGGCCCTGGAAGAGTTGAAGGTTGTTCAAAGAAGTGCCTAACCAGGCCATGCACCGGATGCCAAAACCTCCGCTTCGCTTTGGTTTTGTCACCGGTGATGGCGGGCGTTAAGCTTTATTGTTGCGCGGTGCGCAACGTGCTAGTATTCCTTCATGATTAAATCATTCCGTCACAAAGGACTGAAGCGGTTTTACTCGACCGGCCACACGTCTGGCATACAACCCGACCATGCCAAGAAGCTGCGTATGCAGCTGGCTGCTCTGGATACGGCGACTTCAGTGGAAGATATGGATATTCCTGGTTTTCGGCTTCATCCATTGAAGGGCAAAGACAAAGGCCGGTGGTCGATTAGGGTTAACGGAAATTGGCGCATGACGTTCGAATTTCAGGACGGCAACGCCTACATTCTTGATTATGAGGATTATCACTAATGACTATGCATAATCCGCCGCATCCTGGTGAATTCATTCGTGAGGTGTACCTGGAGCCTTTCGGTATCAGCTCTCGTCAGCTTGCTTCCAGTCTGGGCGTTTCACCCTCCACTTTGTCTCGGTTGCTCAAAGGGGATAGTGGCATTAGCCCTGAAATGTCGCTACGGCTGTCCAAGGTTCTCGGGCGTACTCCTGAGAGTTGGTTGGCGATGCAAGATATGTATGACCTATGGGTGGCTCGCGGCACAGTCAATCTGGATGGTATTCATCGGCTGGACTTCGAAGCAGCTTAACCAGTGGCTGTTGTCGGACGCGCCTGCGCTGGCGCTCCGGCACGCCGCAAAGCCAGGCGTTATATGTCATGAGTACTGTCGAACAAAGAATTATCTGGCTGGGTATGGCCATCATGTTGGGCTATCTGGTGGTTTATCAGTTCTTCTTTCTACCCCAGTTCAGCGGCAACGAGCCGTATGTCGGCGAAGCCGCGATAGCCTATCTAGGTTGGTTTACAGTGGGCACGACGTTCGCCTGTATCGTTCTGCTTCTTCGTGACCTCAAACGGCGAGATATATCGGGCAAAGCCGGTTGGTTTATTGGTATCGTATTTTTCACTTGGGTGGGTCTGCCGTACTATTTCTTCAAGCACGCGCGGCGACCGTTGCCAAATGCCATATAACCAGTCGCTTTAGTACGCGGCCGATGGCCGCCGGACGCCCTTTTCATTGCGGCTTCGCCTTCATTGCAAGGGCGCCGCTAAGCTCAGCGTTATATCTGTAGGTGAGTCTGATGGCCACTCCATACAATATGGCTTTTGCTTGTCTCACATGCTGCAAGTCATTCAAGCGCGAGTTCGATTTGGCGGAAGAATGTCCGATGACGCTTAAATGCCCAGAGTGTGGCGGTTCAGCACATAATTTTGGCAGGCACTTCAAGGCCCCCAAGAAATCGAATAAGAAGCAGTGGGACAAGATTCGTTTTCTTTTTGAGCATGGTTTTCGCTTTCAAAAAATTCGTGTGGGCAGTGGTCATCACGACACAGTGCCTTATCCGGAAACCCTGGAAGAGGCGAAAGAATTTGTGGTCACGTACAAGGATTATGCGATCCACAGTGGCTGACCAAGATATAACAAGGCAATCAAATTCGTTCCGGCCTTCGGCCTCCACCGGACGCCCCTGTCGGGCCGCCGTTTATTGCTGGCTACATGGACTCCCCCTGCGGTCAAGCAACGCCATTTAAATCCGAAGCGGTTTGAGACTGCAGCTCTACATTCGGCCTCTGTGTGGGCGTTACTGCCCGGGCCAGGATGATGATGCGTGTGAGTGAGGGTCTCATTCGTTAGTCGGCCTTTAAGGGCCGTCAGCATAAACAGACTCTCTCACTCTCGGTCTGACCGTTCCGTCATCGCTTGCCGTTGCAAGACTCGGCTGGCAGGCGTGTTCTGCCTGTCGTTGGTACTCGGTTATCAGCCTTCCACGGGCTGCGTTTTAAATTCTGTCTGGTTCATGAGTAGTGCCCATACGATTCGGGCGTTCTTGGCTGCCATTGCCACGGCGGCCCGTTTGTATCCCCGGCGCTCTTTGAGCTCTTTCGCCCAGGCGCTGAGTCGATCTTCTTTCGTATCGATCGTTGCAATCACCGCCCGGGTGCCGTGGATTAACAACGTTCGCAGGTATTTGTCGCCACGCTTGGTGATTCTGCCCAGTCGGGGCTTCCCTCCGGTCGAGTATTGTCTGGGCACCAATCCGAGCCAGGCAGCAAAGTGCCGACCGCTTTTGAATTGCCTGGGATCAGGTGCACTGGCTAACAAGGCGGTGGCAGTTTGAGGCCCAATGCCGGGTATGGCCATCAGACGCTTTGCCTGTTCGTCACGCCGTGCCATGGCTTCGATTTCCCGATCATAAGCGAGGATTTCCTCATCCAGCTGAAGGATGCGCTGGTTAATGTTGTTGAGTAGGCGACGGGCCAGCATGGGCAGGCCGTTTTCGGCGTCCTCAAGGATCTCCGGAACCCGGCGGCGTGCGGCGTAACGTCCCTGGGGAATGATCAATCCGAACTCGGCCAGCAAGCCTCGAATCTGATTGATTTGGGCGGTGCGCTCTTTGGTGAGCCCTCGACGAATCCGATGCAGGCTGAGTGTCGCTTGCTGATCCTCGGTCTTAATTGGAACGAAGCGCATATTGGGTCGGCTGACCGCTTCACAGATAGCTTCGGCATCGTTGTCGTCGTTCTTGCTGCTCTTGCGATAAGGTGCCACGAACCGGGGAGCGATGATTCGGGCATCGTGGCCGAGCTTGGTCATTTCACGCGCCCAGTAGTGCGCGCCGGAGCAAGCTTCCATGCCAATCAGACAAGGTGGCAGTTGGGCAAAGAATGCCAACAATTTGGGGCGATTCAGCCGTTTGCGAACCACGACCTTGCCGTGTTGATCGGTGCCATGAATACTGAACACAGTTTTCGCCAGATCGATGCCGATGGTTGTAACATTCATGATGACTCCTCCTGCTTTCGCTTGAAGGCTTCGACACCTTCAATGTGGCACATCGATGCCGAGGGAGCAGGGGGAGTCCATATCATTCGTTAAGCAGTAATCGAAAACATGGAACAGGTGGTCATGATCAGGGATGTGATCTTTCCCAAAGATAGTGAAGAGTTGAGAGCGCTCATTCTTGAGTACGCGGATTGGCTGGATATCGACCTTTCTTATCAGAATTTTGAGGGAGAGATGGCCTCGCTCGAGGCTTTGTTCTCGCTTCCCAACGGCCAATATACGTTTGCTATTGTGCAATCGCAGGTGGCCGGTGGCGTTGGTTTTCGCCGACTTGATGAGCACACCGCAGAGGTGAAGCGGCTGTACGTTCGGCGCCAATATCAGGGTAACGGGCTTGGGCGCCGGCTAATGGACAACTTATTGGTTAAGCTGAAAGGTTTGGGGTATACCCGAGTGGTCCTCGATGCCGTGCCTCCCACAAAAAAAGCGCAAGAACTATACGAGTTAATGGGCTTCCGGGAAATTGAGCCATATTTTTTCAATCCAACGCCCGACACTAAATTCTATGCATTTGATCTCCAGGGCCATGCTTTGGAGAGCAATGCTTAACAAGCCGCGTCACTCGGACGGCCTTGTCAGGCCGCCGGTGCGCTCAGCGTGTGTGCCGGGCATGGCACAGAACTAGGGAGGTGAAAGTCCTCCTGCCAGGTGTTCGCAGAGCCGAAGGCTAGGAGAAGGGCAAGGG
>NZ_JBRJHG010000040.1:0-4223 GCF_053628895.1 Marinobacter sp. MBR-105
TGGAGCGGTGCGCGCGCGAACTGCTCGCACGGGAAACGCTGGATGAATACAGCATCCGGCAACTGACGCAAGGGCTACAGCTCGAATCCCCATGTCACAGTGGTCCAACTGCCGGAGCCATTGCTTCCTCTGTGTCTCAGGGAGCCCCTAATGAGTGACAGACTTCATATCGTCTGCCCACACTGCCAATCCATCAATGGCGTGCCAGCCAACAAGTTGGCAGAGAAGCCCAATTGCGGGCGGTGCCAGCACCCGCTGTTCACCGGAGAACCCATCGAGCTGACCACAGCGACGGTAGAGGACATCACCGATCTCAAGAGGGTCGAGCAGGCGCTGAACTCTATGCGCCTACAGCGAGAAGAGTTGGCCAGCCACGTTCCCGGTATGCTTTACCAATACCGTCTTCGTCCGGACGGCAGCTCGCACTTCCCTTATGCCAGCGCGAAGATACGGGAAATATACGGGGTTGCACCGGAGGATGTTGTTGAAGATGCCACTCCTGCGTTCGCTGCGCTCCATCCTGAAGACCGCGACCGTGTGCATGAAACCATACAGGCGTCGGGGCAGTCACTCGCGCTTTGGCATGACGAGTACCGGGTGCAGTTTCCAGACGGTCGGGTGATCTGGGTCGAAGGCGAGGCGTCGCCTGAAGCCATGCCTGATGGGAGCATCCTCTGGCACGGCTATATCCATGATGTCACCTCACGCAGAAGATCCGCGGAAGAGCTTCGCCTTGCGGCTACAGTTTTTGAGCACGCAGGAGAGGGCATCCTCGTTACGGACACTCAAGGCCACATTGTCAACGTCAATCGGGCGTTTACCGTGATCACTGGTTATGCGCGGGAGGAAGTAGTGGGTCAGACACCTCGTCTGCTCGAGTCCGATCGCTATGACGATGAGTTCTATCAGACCGTTGGGCAGGCTCTACGTGAGCACGACTATTGGCACGGAGAGCTCTGGTGCCGACGCAAGAACGGCAGTCAGTTTGCCGCGCTGCTGACGATCAGTGCGGTCCCGGATATGCGGGGCAATATCGAGCATTACGCCGCCATGTTTTCCGACATCACAGCGCTGAAGGAGAACCAGCAACAGCTTGAACGCGTTGCTCATTACGACCTGCTCACCGGCTTGCCCAATCGACTATTGCTTGGAGACCGCCTTAAGCAGGCCATTCGTCAGACACGGCGGCGTGGCATGCACCTGGCGGTTGTCTTCATCGATCTGGATGGATTCAAGAAGGTCAACGACCAGCACGGCCACGCAGTCGGCGACAAATTGCTTTCCGTCCTGTCCAGGCGTATGACGCAGGTGTTGCGCGAAGACGATACCTTGGCCCGCCTTGGTGGTGATGAGTTTGTCGCTATTCTGGTCGACCTGCCGGATAGTTCCGTCAGCGTACCGATTCTCGAGCGCCTGATCGAGGTGGCTTCACAGCCCGTACCGATTGGTGACGCACTGTGCGAGGTGAGCGCGAGTATCGGTGTGAGCTATTACCCGCAAGGCGAAGATATCGACGCCGACCAACTGCTGCGGCAGGCAGATCAGGCTATGTATCGTGCCAAGCAAGCCGGCAAGAATCGATATCACGTTTTCGATACGGAGAAGGATTGTACGCTGCGCACCCGTCACGAAGGATTTGACAGCATAGAGAATGCACTTGCCAATGGGCAGTTTCTGCTTTATTACCAACCTAAGGTCAACATGCGCACCGGTGAGGTGCTGGGCGCCGAAGCCTTGATCCGCTGGCAACATCCGACGCGTGGCTTGTTATCTCCTGCCTCCTTCATACCCATCATTGAGAACCATCCGCTCGGGATTGACGTGGGGGAATGGACCATCGAGGCTGCGCTGACCCAGATCGAAGTTTGGCGCAAGGCCGGCCTACATGTCCCGATCAGCGTGAATATCGGTGCGCGACACTTGCTGCAACCGGACTTCATCATGCATCTACGGGGTATGTTGTCACGACATCCCGGCGCCCGGCCGCAAGACCTTGAACTGGAAATCCTCGAAACCAGCGCCGTGGAGGACTTCGTTCAGGTGTCTCAGTTGATGGCCCAGTGCGGGAGGATGGGATTGCGTTTTGCCCTCGACGATTTCGGCAGCGGCTATTCATCGCTGACCTATCTGAAGCGCCTGCCCGCGTACCTGCTCAAGATCGACCAGGGGTTTATACGCGACATGCTCGAGGATCCGGACGATATCGCCATCCTGGATGCGCTACTGGCACTGGCAAGGTCGTTTGGCAGAAACTGCATCGCGGAGGGAGTCGAATCCATTCAGCATGGTGAAATGCTGCTGCGTCTGGGATGCGAGTGGGGCCAGGGTTATGCCATCGGGCATCCGATGCCGGCGCATGAATTCGAGCAATGGCTACACACCTGGCAGGTACCCTTATCCTGGAAGGGATTCAAACCTGACAGTCGCTCCGCGCTGCCCGTGCCGTTCACATACGCCGACCACCGGGTCTGGATTTCCCAGATGATCGACTATCTGTCAGGTAAGACCCAAGTGCCGCCTCAACCCGAAGCACTCCAATACTGGCGGGATCAAAGTGGCCGCCCTACGTTCTTCGGCAAGGACCCTGATGATCAGGTCGATGTCCTGCATCAGAGCATCCAGCAGTTAGCGAACACCCTGAGTGAAATGAAAAATGCCGGCCGTGTCGAGGCATTGAGGGCTGGCATCGACAAGTTGCAACATTTGCAGGCGGATCTGCTGGGATTGCTGCCGCCAGACCAGAAGCCGGCTTGATGCCATGCACGGGACAAAGGGTTGACGTGCAAAAGGCTGATCGAGTCGTCTTCTCGCACTCCCCGTTCCATTAACGTTTCATTGAAAGAGAGAGCAACGCTTATGCCTAAAGAACCTGGCCACACGACCCTTGACGAGATGCGCTCCCAGTGGCGGCTGATGACGGTTTACGAGCGCTTCGAGCAGGTCGTCGCCCTCGTTCTGTCAGCGGTAATTGCCGTCATCATCGTGGTGTCGCTGTTCCAGCTCATCGCTATCGTCTTCACGCTGCTGGTCCTCGATGCCTTCAATCCCCTGGATCACAAGGTATTCCAGAATGTGTTCGGCATGATCATGACGCTCCTGATCGCGATGGAATTCAAACATTCGATCGTCAGAGTGGCGCTGCGTAAGGAAAGCATCATCCAGGTCAAGACCGTCATTCTGATCGCGATCCTGGCACTGGCCCGCAAGTTCATCATCCTTGGCCCTGACGTTGATCCTGCCAAAGTGGCCGCCCTGGCGGGGACGATACTGGCCTTGGGTCTGACCTATTGGCTCATGCGTGAACGCGACGACCGGATGAGCGAGCAATTGGACCATGGCTCTTTATAGTCTAGACGATCGACACGATGCCAGGTCGAGGCACCGCTGGCTCAATCGCTTTCAAACCGCGCTGCTGGTTTTGACCCTGGTGGGGATCGCAGCAACCGCTGGTAGTCTGCTGTTCGGCGAGATTGGCCTTTGGCTGGCACTGGCAACCTGCGCATTGACCCTGCTGATCGAGCCTGTCGCCGCCCCTGCGATGACCTTGCGCCTCTATGGCGCCCGTCCCTTGCATTACCAGGAAGCCCCCGCAATCTGGTCGCTGTTGCGGGAGTTGGCCGTGCGCGCCGGATTACCGAATACGCCGGTTCCCCACTATGTGCCCAGCGGCATCGTCAACGCTTTTGCTACTGGTTCGCGACGCCATGCCTCTATTGCCCTCACTGATGGCCTGCTCCGCAGCCTGAGTATCCGGGAACTGCAAGCCGTGCTGGCGCATGAGGTCGCGCACATCGCTCAAGACGATCTGCGTGTCATGGGTCTGGCTGATTCGATCAGCCGGCTCACGAGCCTGCTGGCATTGCTGGGTCAGATTACGCTCCTGATCAGTATGCCGGCGCTGTTGGCCGGTACCGTAGAAATTAACTGGCTTGGCTTACTGCTGTTGGCCGCTTCGCCGCAACTGGCACTGCTCGCGCAGTTGGGCCTGTCACGCGTGCGAGAGTTCGATGCCGACCGGATGGCCGTAGAGCTGACGGGGGATCCGCACGGACTCGCCTCGGCGCTGGCGAAGATCGAACGGGTGAGCCGCTCGTGGCGCGCCTGGATGTTGCCCGGTTGGGGCAATCCCGAACCGTCCTGGTTGCGCACGCATCCGACGACAGAGGATCGTATCGCGCGCCTGATGGAGTTGGCGCCTCAGTCATCGCAGACCCTGCCGTTCC
>NZ_JBRJHG010000041.1:0-2957 GCF_053628895.1 Marinobacter sp. MBR-105
GCTTGCCGACTCAGAAAAACAACACCATCGACGAACTGTTGCCCCACAACTGGAAGCCGGCTACACCTGACAAGGTGTGATGGGCGGACGCTTACGGTCGGGGAGCTGCAGACCTACTTTAATTACCTCGTCCAGGAACGTTCCCTGGCGCCGGCCAGTTGTCGGCTTTACCTGCATGGCATTCGGTTTTTGTATCTGCAGGTGCTGCATTGGGCAGACTTCGACGTGAACCTGGTGCTGCCCAAGCGACCACAGCGCATTCCTGAGTTACTGACTCGTCAGGACGTTGCAAGGATAGTGGGAGCCACCAAGAACCCCAAGCATCGGGCCTTGCTGTTGATCACGTATGGCTGCGGCTTGCGAGTGAGTGAAGCCGTGGCATTGCAAGTGAAGAACATCGACGGGGAGCGCCACCTGCTTCACATCCATCAGGGCAAGGGCGGTAAGGATCGCATGGTGCCCCTGACTGACGTGCTACTCGATGTATTGCGAGCGTACTGGTGCCTTGGCCGCCCGGTACTCTGGCTGTTTCCGAGTGAAGTACTGGTTGGTCAGCACCTGACCGCCACCACGGCCCAGAAGGTTTATCGTCACGCCAAGCGACTCAGCGGCGTGCAAAGACGCGGAGGGATACACGCACTGCGCCACGCCTATGCGGGGTTCTACCCAGTTCCTCTCGACCGACTCATTGGACCGCCACCGTCGCAAGGTGTGCAGTCGACTGATGGATTGCCGCACAGCCCGGATGGGCGGTATGGAAATGCGTTGTGATCACTGCAAAGCACGAACCGTGCATTACTACGGTTGCCGGGACCGGCATTGTCCGCAATGCCAGAGTCGGGCTAGCCAACAGTGGTGTGAGCGCCAGCGTCGATCGCTACTGCCGGTACCCTACTTCCACCTGGTGTTCACCTTGCCCCACGCCCTGAATGGCTGGGTTCAGGTGCACCCGGAAGTGGTTTACCGTCGCCTGTTTGAGTCAGTTTGGAATACGCTCAGTCAGTTTGGCCATACAACCAAACACTTGCAGGGTGAGTTGGGCATGACAGCCGTGCTCCATACCTGGGGGCAGAATCTGAGTCGCCACGTTCACGTGCATTGCCTGATTCCGGGCGGGGTGCTCACAGAGGCCGGAGAATGGCATGAGGCTAAACATCAATATCTGTTTCCCCGTCAGGGCCTTGTCCCGCCGCTTTCGCGGCCGCATGGTATCGTCCCTCAGACGATCGGTCAGAACCGGCGAATTGCACAGACTCACGGAGCCTCAAGCCATCGACGACGTACTCAAAAAAGTGATGCAGCAGGATTGGGTGGTTTACGCCCGCCCTTGTCTGAATCAGGCGGAGACGGTGGTGGATTACCTGGCTCGCTACACCCACCGCATTGCTATCAGTAACGGTCGTTTGTTGTCACAGGACGGCGGCAGAATCATGATCCGCTATGTGGACTACCGGGAAGGAGGGCGCCAGAAGAGCCTGCAACTGGAAGGGGCGGAATTTGTTCGACGGTTCCTCATGCATATCCTGCCCAAGGGCTTTATGCGGATTCGTCACTTTGGTTATCTGAGTAACCGAACCCGACGTCGCAAGCTGACGGCCATTCGTCAGGCCCTTCAAAAGCCACCCGAGGTCGATGTTGAAGTCAAGAATGGCTCGGAGTCCCAACGCAGCTGGCCGTGCCCTCGATGCGAGGACGGTGTGGTTCATATGGTTCGGCAGATTCCCCGGTTTAGAGCCGTTGGTAGAGTGACGGTTTAGCCGCATTTCCTGGCGGCTTCCCGTGGGCGCTACAGTTCCTGAGGAGCTGGGTTGTGACTCGGGCTGAGGCTGGCAATGAAAGAGACAGGGGGGTAGGCTGATCCAAACCACCCAGGGATGAGGCATTTTATGGGGACCATCAGGACGATAAGCACTTCTGCAGAGTACCTTTGCGGGCCTGAACCGCCATCCCGGTATCCGTTCAAAATTTACTTTACCCTTATACATTGTGTGCTGGCATTAGTGGCAGCGGCTTAGTCCAACCCACATTTAAAGGCCATGCTGCGCACGACCATTAAATGCTTCAGTGTTAGGAGAATATTCGTCTGCTGAGTTCTTTCTCAGAAGCTAAAAAGATTCGGCCAAAGTACCAGCTCGGAATTGCGAGAGCGAAGAGGAAAAGACCCAAGATGATCGTAGGTAGCATGGGTGCTCCTGCGGCACTAGCTTCAAAAAGCGCATGCGTAGAATTCGTGAGTCCCCATCCCATGTACGTGGTAACGGGAAGAGTTCCGCAAGCGAAGAAAACCAAAAGCCAAGTAGGCATCTCTTCTTCGCGCTTGTACACCTTGCGTGTTTGCCAGGCAGAGATTGCCTGATCAAAGATCTTTCTGAATGAGGGCATCACACTAGCTCCATGTCTGCTGGGTCTATCAATCTATATCGAAGGTTGGCATGGAAGTCAAAAAATGTTTCCTAACAAGTAGTTGCAGTTCGTTCCGGCCCTACGGGCCTCCACCGGACCGGTTTTCCGTTGCACTCCAAACCGGCCGCTGAACATTGGCGTTAGGCAGTATATGAAACTTTATCTAGTTCGATTGTTCGACCCGAAAAGTGCAGAGCACTTCTTTAAAGTTGGAGTCACTAATACGTCAACAAAGCAACGTTTTTCATATGGAAGTCAAAAGGTGATCGATAGTGACCTCCCCGCGGCCGAAAAGGTGAGAACAATACTGTCGGGTGTGAAGTACATTCCTGATTGTGAATATCAAGTGGAAGAGCTGCATGTGGTTGAATACATATACGAACAAGATGCTCTGCTAGCGGAAGAGAGAATTCTCAAAGCCTTAAATCCTCTTAAATACTCCCCTAAAAAAACTCTATCTGTAGTGGTCAAGTGTTTTAGGCCACCGTCTTTTGAGTTTTCCAGTAGGCCTTCTCTGCCACATTCGGCGGCAATCCACCGTTGTGTTTGTGCGG
>NZ_JBRJHG010000042.1:0-2639 GCF_053628895.1 Marinobacter sp. MBR-105
TGAACGGCCATTAACAAGGCGGTCAACCGGACGCCAAAAGCGTACCGCTTTTGGTTCCCTCCGCTGGCGCTCCGGCGCCGGTTACCTCAGCGTTATATTTTCGGAGAGTTATGGTGAAGTATCTTTTTCCAGTGTTTGTTCTTCTCTTTTCAATTAACACTCAAGCTATGGAGGTTTCGTGCAACGACACGAAGTTCTATCTCAAGCATGCAGACATAGTATTCGTTGGCTCCGTGATTGACCGGAAGCCCATCAAAGAAAAGGCAGGTATTTGCTGGACTGTCGAACAGGGCAAGCAGTGCGGGTCAAAGGTGGCCACCTTCGAGATTGACGAGGTTGTAAAAGGCGATGAGGCAAACATCACTACTGTCTTTGCTGGTGATGGGTGCTATTGCGTCGATCCCTATTTAGAGAGCGGTCAAAGGTATATTGTCTTCGCCACAAATAGTGGCGAAAAGGCGGCCTACAATTCTATGAACGGTTGTGCCACCCAGCCTTATCAGGAAGAAATCCTGAAAGAAATTAAGTCGGTGCAATGAAATATAACAATCCGCAGCAATCGCTCCCGTTGGTCGCTGGGACAGCCAAAACGCTGCGCTTATTTGTCTGCCCCTGTGCGGGGCGTTATGTGGCAAAAGGACTATAGCCATGGAGGTCAGAACCAGCCCTTTGAGCGAGTCACAGTTACAGCAAGAAATTGACTATCTTGCTGCTTTTCTCACAAGAGAGGGTATTCGGGAACTTCATGTGGCCTTTGGCTGGGACTGTAACCTTTCGATTGATGACATGTGGCAGTACCAACCGCTAAACACGGAGAAATTGTCGTCATTCCTGTCGGAGGCTGAGGAAAGAGGGATTTTCACACTGGGCAGAGGCGACCTCTTCTTTCGCTGCAAAAACTTTGAGTTCGTTCTTTGCCATGAGGCTGACATCCATTTAGAGTCTTTTCAGTCGCGGCAAATTGAGTTCGAGGAACGTTGGTTTAACTTGGGCTATGAACCGTATAGCGTGCTGGCCAGAGGGAGCACATAACCAATCATTCCAGTTCGTTCCGGGCCTGGCGGCCCTCCACCGGACGCCCTTTTCTCCGCTTCGCTACAAAAAGGTCGCCGCTGAATCGTGGCGTTATATTTAAAAGGATCTCATGCTTATGGATCAAGAACGACCCTTCGTAGTTCTCAGATACTTTCTGATTGAAGAGGACCAGCGCTCGATTAATCCTAAGCCATTGCCAGCGGTAAAAGGTGCGGCCGTTCTTGACGCCCTTGTTCCAGAACGGGACTGGATCAAGAATGGAGTCAAATATAGCTTTGTTGGTTTTGCCCCTGTTAACCCAAGCCGCAACGAAACCTTCCCCGAAAATCGTTTCTTTGTCGGTAAGATCGCAAAATTGCGCAAAGCTCACGTAGGCGAGAAAGTGCCTGGAGACATAATTGAGCATGAGGAAGATGATTGGATTCCGCTTGTAGCGGTATTCGATTCTGTGAGTCAGACTGTTTTCGTCCAGAAGGATTGGCGGTTTGGGACCCCATCTCAAATATGTACGGCTATTGAGGCCGGTCTGCGTGAACCGACTCTTGCAGTTTATAACCATAGAGTTTTTGTGGAGCCCAAACCTACGGAAGGTAAATTCTGGGAAATCGTAGGCACTCACAATAAACTATATAATTTAGAGCTTCGACTAATATCGCCCAATATATTGCAGACGAACGTCAAGGCAAGAGAGGCTTTAGCGGCATTAAAAGACCTGTTCGGTCAGGATGAAATTGTCTTAAAAATGAAAAACGATTCAGGTTCTTTAGAAGTACCAAAAGAGCCTACGTCAGATTACATTGAATATATAGAAGAGGGCGAAGGGACGTGGAGAGTGACCACTGAGGGAGATCACGGGGGCAAAAAATCTCACAGTAGCGCTGATACTGCAGAAACCATAGAGTTAGAGGTGCCGACACACAATGGCGATGAGGAGGAGGGCCAGCTAGATCTTGAGACCGGCGAGCCCTCCTCAACTCGCGGCGAAAGAGATAAGCGAATGGTGGAGAGGGTATTTCGCTACATAGCCGGTAAATTTGGCACATGATATGCTCAAGCTGATTATTGCTTTTCTAATATCTAGCGGGCTATCCTTTGTCGCACTTTACTTTTCGTGTGGCATGGCTACCCCTGTATTTGAAAATACTCTTTCTGCCTTTGTGACTATTGCAATATTGTTTGGCGCCCTTTCCTTTGCTTTATATAATTATCTTGACGGCATAACTAAGGATATCCCAAAAGAACTTTCAAAAAATAAGCCAAATAAGTATAAGCATGCATTAAAGGCCTTGAGCGATCTGAAGCGTGAAGTTATCTATAATATAGCATTGATAATATTGCTGCTTCTCTTGGAAAGAACGCTTTTTGGCATTAGCGAAGTTATCTATGGCGCGAGCTCAAGTCTCCCAATATGGGTAGGTTGGGCAATCATTTCGGCAAGGGTTTCTTGTCTGGTTGTTGGAATATATGCAGCGATAGTCCAATTTCGAGGCTTCCTCACGGCGAACGATCTAAGGAGGCTCTGAATAAGTCTCCAAAATCAGCGATAATACGGCCATCGTCAATCGCATAGGATCGTTGCCAGCATGGATCAGATCACCTTCTCC
>NZ_JBRJHG010000043.1:0-2601 GCF_053628895.1 Marinobacter sp. MBR-105
TAATGCGTATTCCAGACCAAGGTTGCCACTGATTCCAGACGAAGCCTGCCACCCATTCCACGCGAAAGCTGCCACTGATTCCACGGCAAAGCTGCCACCCCGGCAGGCTGCCTGAACCGCCATTAAAATCGTCCGGCGCGGGATAACTTAACGGTACTCTGATCCTTTTCATCCGGAGAAGGCCAGATGCCCGCGAAGAGGTTATCCATGCGTAAAATTAGAGAAGTCCTTCGTCTCAAATGGGAACGAGGGCTGAGCAACCGCCAGATTGCGGCGGCCTGTGGCGTTAGTCGTCCCACCGTGAGCGAATACCTGCGCCGCACTGTTGAGGCCGGTCTGAGCTGGCCGTTGCCAGCGGATCTGGACGAGGCCCATCTGGAGCAGTTGCTGTTCCCACCACCACCGGACCTGCCGGCGCAGGCCAGAGGTATACCCGACTGGTCACACATCCGCGACGAACTCACGGGCAAGAATGTCACCCTGTTCCTGCTCTGGCAGGAGTACCGGCAAGCCAACCCGGATGGTTATCAGTACAGCTGGTTCTGCGAGCACTACCGGGCCTGGCGGGGCAAGCTGGATCTGGTGATGCGCCAGGACCATCGGGCCGGTGAGAAGCTGTTCGTGGACTATGCCGGCCAGACCGTGCCCATCATTGACCGCACCACCGGAGAAATCCACGAGGCACAGGTCTTTGTGGCGGTGATGGGCGCATCCAATTACACCTACGCCGAAGCCACCTGGAGCCAGACATTGCCGGACTGGATCGGCTCTCACACCCGGGCCTTCCAATACCTGAAGGGAGTGCCGGAGTTAGTGGTCCCCGACAATTTGAAATCGGGTGTTACCAAGGCTCACCGGTACGAGCCGGACCTCAACCCAACCTATCAGGACATGGCCGCCCATTACGGGATCGCCATTGTTCCCACACGTGCCCGCAAACCCCGGGACAAGGCCAAGGTGGAAGGGGGCGTGCTGATCGTCGAGCGCTGGATACTGGCGGCATTGCGCCATCGCCAGCACTTCTCACTGGGGCAACTCAACGCCACCATCCGTGAGCTGCTGGAGAGGCTGAACACCCGACCCTTCCGCAAGCTGCCCGGCTGCCGGCGCGCCCACTTCGAACAGTTGGACAAACCGGTGCTACAGCCATTGCCCGCAGAGCCTTATGTTTACGCGGAGTGGAAAAAAGCCCGGGTCCACGTTGACTACCACGTGGCCATCGATGGTCACTATTACTCAGTGCCCTACACCCTGATCAATAAAGAGGTGGAGGTCCGTATCACCCACAACACCATCGAATGCTTTTACCGGGGCAACCGGATCGCCAGCCACCGGCGCTCCGACCAGAAGGGACGGCACACCACCATCGCCGCGCACATGCCCGAATCCCATCGCCAGGCTGGCGAGTGGTCGCCGGAAAGGCTGATCGGCTGGGCAGCCAAGACCGGACCGGCGACGGAGAAGCTTATCCGCACCGCACTGGGTGCCCGTAAACACCCACAGCAGGCTTACCGTTCGTGCCTCGGCATTCTCCGGTTGGGGCAGAGCTACGGCGAGTCGCGGCTGGAGGCCGCCTGCCAGCGCGCCCTGATGCTGGGCAGCTGCCGGTACAAGAGCATTGAATCCATCCTCAAACACCGTCTGGATCAACAGCCCCTGGAAGAGCAACAGGAACTGGCCTTGCCCGACACCCACGACAACATCCGTGGCCCCGCCTACTACCACTGAAGGATCTCTGACATGCTGAAACATCCCACACTGGACAAGCTCCACGCCCTCAAACTGACCGGCATGGCCGCCGCCCTGGCGGATCAGTCGGCCACCCCCGACATCACCGACCTGAGCTTCGAAGAGCGTCTCGGACTGCTCGTGGATCGGGAGATGACGGAACGTGACAACCGTCGCATGACCAGCCGGTTGCGCCGGGCCAAACTCCGACACACGGCCATCCTCGAAGACCTGGATTACCGGCACTCACGCGGTCTGGACAAAGGGTTGGTTCAGTCCTTGGCCGGTTGCCAATGGGTGAAAGAGCATCTGAACGTGCTCATCACCGGCCCCACCGGGGTTGGCAAAACCTGGTTGGCCTGTGCCTTAGCACACAAAGCCTGCCGCGAAGGCTACACCGCTCAGTACGTGCGCCTGACTCGACTGTTGCGGGAGCTGACCATTGCCAAGGGCGACGGCCAGTACGCCAAGCTGCTGACCAACCTCGCCAAAGTGGATGTGCTGATCCTGGATGACTGGGGGCTGATGAAGCTGAGTGCGGAGAACCGAAGAGACTTGCTGGAGGTACTGGAAGACCGACATGGCAGGCGCTCCACCATTGCCACCAGCCAACTACCCATCGAAGAATGGCATGGCGTAATCGGCGACGCCACTCTAGCAGATGCCATCCTGGACCGGCTCGTTCACAACGCCTACAAGATCAATCTGAGGGGCGAATCCATGCGAAAACAGCAATCAAAGTTGACGGGCACTGAGACTTCGGAGTAAGAAGAGAAACCCCGCGTCGCTACGCTCCGATGGGTGGCAGCCTTGCTCCGGTCCGGGTGGCAGGCTTCACGTGGAATGGGTGGCAACCTTCAGCGGTTTACGCAC
>NZ_JBRJHG010000044.1:0-2438 GCF_053628895.1 Marinobacter sp. MBR-105
TAACGCTTGCAGCATGCGCGCCTACGAAATGGAGCCGAAGGCGCAATGTAGTAGGCGTCGCCGTGCCTGCACTGGTTATGTGCTGAGAAGCTCAGTCTCAAATTCGACGACTGACACCGTTTTGTAATCGATCCGATTTATTAGACTTGCAGCTTTATCAACCTTTTCCCTGGGCAACCCATTCAAAAGCTGCGGGATTTTTGGAAAAGTAGCGACCAGTGGATATGTATTCCGAACATCAACTACTTGAATGTAAAACGTACCGCACTCCGCAGCGCACTCGAAACACCGCACCCAAGCGTAGCTGGGCACTGTAACCTCTCTGAGTTCTGTTCCACAGTCCGGACAAAACGTCACCATGTAGAATCATCCCTGAACACATAACGCTGATGGTAACCGGCGCCGTAGCGTAGCGAAGGGGACCAAAAGCGATACGCTTTTGGCGTCCGGTTGACCGTTTGGTTAAATCTCTCAGTCAATGCTACGCCCCAAGATTTTGGCTATAAAGCTGACGCCACTTTTTTCCTTACGCCGGGCGTTCGCACCGAAAAAGTAATTGCGAAACGCGAAAAATAAGCCCACCAGAAAGCAAGCATTACCGATCCAGGCAGACAGCCGAATGAACCGGCCATAACGGACTTCGATCATGGGGTAAAGACGACTACCCTCTTGCGCGACTAGCTGGGCCTCAAGATAGCCTCCAAGGCCGACGGCAATTAGTAGATATAGCAGAGCACCGAGAAGTAACGCGCTCCACCAAGGAAGGCGAGCCGCAACTTGGACCATTTCGTACACTAATGATACGAGATCATTTTTCCTTCGATATCTACGACCCATTGGGCCTCCCTGCCTACAGATTTAACGCGGAGATAAGCGGCGGCCCGTAAGGGACGTCCGGCGGACGGCCCTCTGGCCGGGAGCGAACTTGATTGACTGGTTAAAGGCAGGTACTGACACTGCCTGCTCCCTGGCAACGACCTCGACGGCCTACTCCGTTACTTGCACCAGCTTGCGCCGGTACGATGTGTTTGAAACCACCGCCAAGCCAGCGGTGGATGAACCTGAACTCAAAGGTACCAGATCCCGAATAAATTGTCGGCGGACGGCCCGGAGAGACGAACGCCAAAAAATGCTACCAACACCGCTGACGATTAAAGCAACCAAATCAGACGCGGATTCAGACGGCCTTGGTGTTCACCAGATTCAGCGGGCTTGTCTGCCAAGCCCGGCACCAAGGCCAATCCTCCAAGGTCACCCCAAAGACCGAAGCCTTTGCCATTAACGCCGTTGTTCAGCGGTGCCCTTGTAGCGCAGCGAAAAGGGCATCCGGTGGAGGGCCTAGTGGCCCGGAACGAACTGCAACTACTTGTTAGAGAGGCCCTTGGCACGTAGCTCCTCTAGTCGCTGTTTGCTCGTTGAAGTGCGGAATAAACCGCCACACATGGGCGGATCTGGCATTATCAACTGGAACTTTGCTCCGCACTCCTTACAACGATAGGCAGATTCAAACGCCGTGTCTGCGGTTACTGCCTCCCACGCATCTAACGCAACCATTTTGGCTGAAAAGTTCTCAGCCTGTTCGAAGTCCGCCTTGGCTATGAAACGGCCTAAGATCTTCGACGGAATATTTGTGCAGATAGCGCAGTTCATATCGAGGCTCTAACGCTTGCAGCATGCGCGCCCATGGAATGGAGCCGAAGGCGCAATGTAATGGGCGTCGCCGTGCCTGCACTGGTTAAATTCTTGTCCGAGCAAACGCCCAGCCCTAACCCACTACTCTCCGTCAAGAGAATGACCAATGACTCCCCATCGATCACCATCCCTTTGCACGTTGATTTGACCACTTTTGATGACGTAGCCCTCGTCCGCAAAGGGCGAGTGCGGATATACGGATGCGAAATCAATTTCTTCGTCAAAATAGAACCTTATAAAAACCTTGTCGCCGCCTTCGCGCTCCGAGAGTTCGGCCCGCTCGTTCAATACGCCCCGCTCGGAGATTTCCGCGTTTTCTCTTGGTGCGCTTTGATACATGAAGTCCATCATTGCAGAGCCGGAATCTAGTTTCTCGCGCGCATCAGAATGCAAAAACTGACCATAAATGTCCTTGCTCACGCCATCTTGAACATACTTCACGTAAGCTTGCGCGAACGCGAGCGGTGACTGTTCCGAGAACACCTCTTCTGGAACCGCCTGTTGGCCAGCACCATTACCGGAGCCATCACATCCATAAAGCAAAAGCGCGAATGAAAACAACGTGTTCCGAAATAATCCTTTCATTTTTCTCCCTTTTTCCCGGTTTTAAAGCCAACTCTCCATACAGTTCGGGCATCAGGTTTCTGAATTTAACGCCGCTCAGCACGCGCGGCTACGAAATGGAGGCGAAGCCGCAATGTAGTAGGCGTCGCCGTGCCTGGCTTGGTTATGCTTTATTCTGAGCA
>NZ_JBRJHG010000045.1:0-2149 GCF_053628895.1 Marinobacter sp. MBR-105
TACACGTCGTCGATCAGCACCCGCACTTGCACGCCGCACTCATGAGCCCGGCGCAGCGCATCGACGAACTGCGCCCCGATGCCTTGGCTGTCGAAGATGTACGAGGCCAAGGCGACGCTGTACCGCGCCGATTCGATGGCGGCGAGCATGGCCGGGTAGGCCTGCTCGCCATCGACAAGCGGCTCGATGCGGTTGCCGCTGGTCAGCGACTGGCCGGTGGCGCGTCCCACCAGGTGGGCCAGACCGGCAAGCGGCGGCGATACAGCCTCGGGCATCGTGGGCGAGAGGTCCTGCCGAGCAGCAGGATCTGCCCCCGAGAAGAGCCGCCGCGCCCGCCGCCGGTAACGGTTGATGCCGAACAGCCCATACAGCAGCGAACCGCCCAGCGGCAACAAGGCGATCAGCAGTACCCACAGCGTGGCCGATCGAGGGTCACGCTTGTAGATGACCGCGTGCCCCGCTGTGGGGATAGCGACCGCCAGCGACACAAGGGTGGCTGCCCATGTCAGCCCGCTGAGGTCGGACACGACAGCCTCCCATCGCTCAAGATTCGCCGCCCGCTGACTTCTTCTTGCGCGCAGCCTTGCTCTTGCCGTTCGGCGGTGCCTCGGCCACGTTCGCGGCATCGGGCTTTTCAGGCTCGGTCGGCTTCGCGGGTGGCTCCTGGCGCTCGAAGACCACCCGTTCGGCCTTGTCGTCCCAGCGGGCGTTGGCGTGATCACCCTTGCCGATACCGCCACCCAGCATCTCGCGCGCCAGCGCGGTTTCCAGCTCGCTGCGGATCAGCCGCTTGAGTTCACGCGCGCCGAACTCGGGCTTGTAGCCTTCCTCCGCGAAGTGGTCGATCAAGGTCTGATCGAAGGTCAGCGTCACGCCCTGGCTGGAGGCGTTGCGGGCCACACGATCGAGCTGCAGGCCGACGATATGGCGGATCTCCTCCTTGCCCAGCGCATGGAAGACGATGATCTCGTCGATGCGGTTGATGAACTCGGGGCGGAAGTGTCCGCTCAGCACGTCCATCACCTCGGACTTGGCCTTCTCGTATTCCTCGCCGCCGGCACCACCGGCCTTCAGCCGACGCTGGATGATGTCCGAGCCCAAGTTCGAGGTGGCGATGATGATGGTATTGGTGAAATCCACCACCCGGCCCTTGCCGTCGGTGAGCCGCCCGTCGTCGAATACCTGCAGCAGGATGTTGTAGACGTCGGGGTGCGATTTTTCGATCTCATCGAGCAACAACACGCTGTAGGGTTTGCGCCGCACCTTCTCGGTGAGCTGGCCACCCTCGTCGTAGCCGACGTAACCCGGAGGCGCCCCCACCAGGCGTGCCACGGCATGGCGTTCCCCGTACTCGGACATGTCGATGCGCAGCAGCGCACCTTCATCGCCATAGATCGACTCGGCCAGCGCCTTGGCGAGTTCGGTCTTGCCCACGCCGGTCGGCCCAAGGAACAGGAAAGTCGCCACCGGCTTGCTGCCTTCGCGCAGGCCCGCGCGCGACAACCGCACGGCATCGGCCACCGCGCGCACCGCTTCGTCTTGCCCCACCAAACGCTCGTGTAGACGTTGCTCCAAGTGCAGCAGCTTTTCGCGCTCCTCCACCGTCAGTTCGTTGACCGGGATGCCGGTTAGCCGCGACACGATCTGCGCTACGTGCTGGGCTTTGACCTCGGCGCTCCCCGAAGCACGCTCTCGCTCCCAGTCTTCGACGAGCTTCTTGAGTTCGGCTTCCTTGGCCTCGATGCGCTTGCCAAGTTCAGCAGCCTTGTCGTACTGCTTGCGTGCCGCCACATAGTCTTGCTCGCGGCGCAGTTGGTGCAGTTCGGATTCAAGCTCCTGCACAGCCACCGGGCGCGCCGTAGCCGACAGCTTCACGCGTGCGGCGGCCTGATCCAACAAGTCGATGGCTTTGTCGGGGAGAAAGCGTGCCGTGATATACCGGTCAGAGAGCTCAGCGGCCGCAATGATCGCGTCCTCCGTAATGCTGACCTTGTGGTGCACTTCGAAGGTGTCGCGCAGACCACGAAGGATCATCATGGTCTGTGCTACCGTCGGCTCGGGCACCATCACCGGCTGGAAGCGACGCTCCAGCGCGGCGTCCTTCTCGATGTACTTCTGATACTCGTTGAGCGTGGTGGCGCCGATCAGG
>NZ_JBRJHG010000046.1:0-2130 GCF_053628895.1 Marinobacter sp. MBR-105
CTTTGTTGGCCGCCCATAACAAGGCCAGGCACGCGACGCCTACTGCATTGCGGCTTCGCCTCCATTCCGTAGCCGCGCATGCTGGCTGGCGTTATTGGTCTTGGCCTTCATCATTTTGGGCTGGCTTAGTGCCAAGGCCTTGGCGTCGGGTTTGGTAGCCAAGCCGCTTATGGTGATGATGGCCAAGGCCGGAAAAGTTGCGTCGGGTTGGTTGCCAAAGTCACCCGCAGCATAGTTATTCATGGCGTGCCCCAGTCGCGGGGCCGTCCAGTTCAAATGGTAATCGGGTTGGTGCGGTTTGCGCTCTGGTTCCTGTCACCATCCGTTAGGTTGGTGCAAGCTGTTCGGGAGAGGGCATACAGCGTGGGGTGCCGAGGGAGACCTTGGTGGTGACCGGCCACTAACCAGGCGGTCAACCGGACGCCAAAAGCGTACCGCTTTTGGTTCCCTCCGCTGCGCTCCGGCGCCGGTTACCTTCGCGTTAATGGCCAGGCCCTTGTGAGTTTTTGGCTGGTACTGTGCAAAGGCCTTGGCACCGGGTTTGATTGCAGAGCCCGCTCACTCTGGTGATGGCCAAGGCCGGAAACTTCGCCGTCCGGTTTGGTTGCCAAAACGGTCAGCGGAGTTGGTATTACTGCTGTGCCCCAGTCGTGGGGCCGTCCGCCTCAATCGGTCATCGGGCCGGAAGCTTTTGCGTTCTGGTTCCTTTCGCCATCCGTCGAGCTGGTGCAAGCTGTCCGGGAGAGGGCATGCGGCCTTGGGTGTCAGGCGCAACCACGGTGGTGAACGGCCATTAACAAGGCAATTAAATTCGTTCCGGCCTGCGGCCTCCACCGGACGTCCCTGTCGGGCCGCCGTTTATTGCTGGCGTTAACTGGGAAGGAGCCCATGAATCAGAATCTTGCGGATGAACTAATCAAAATGATGGCGGAAGACCAGCAGTTATTGAAGCAACTCGTCGATTCTGGAGAGCTGGAATCTCAGCCTTACCATCCCCGGATGAGAGCCCTGCATGAGCACAATGCTTCCCGCCTGAAAGAGATTATTGCCGTGCACGGCTGGCCCGGCGTTGAGCTAGTTGGGGAGGAGGCTGCCAAAGCTGCATGGCTAGTCGTTCAGCATTCTGTTTCAGATCCCGAATTCATGGGAGAGTGTATTCCTCTGCTAGAAGATGCCGTTGCGAGAGAGGATGTAGCGGGCTGGCAGTTGGCGTTCCTCCAGGATCGAATATGTACGCTATCAGGCAAGCCTCAATACTACGGCACCCAGTTTGATGCTGATGAAAACGGTTGGCCAACACCGTTTCCTATTGAGGATTCTGCTAACGTTAATGAACGCCGTGCGCGCCTTGGGCTGAACTCTCTTGAGGAACGCCAGGAACAAATCACCGAGCAGATACGGAAACGTCGTGCCAACATCAGGCAAACCAGTTAACAAAACGCGGCACTCGGACGCCCTTGTCTCCGCTTCGCTACGTCAAGGCCGCCGGTGCGCTCTGCGTTAAATGCCTGGCTCCGGCGGTTTTGGGTTTGGTGTTTGGCCGCGGCTTGGCAGTGGTTCTCGGGCAAAACACAGCCGCCAGTCAGTCTCCGGTTTTTGGCTGGTAACTCGGTGTTAAGGTTGCGGGGCAATCCGGCGTAAAGTCCGTGCATCATCTGTGCGTAGGGTGTTCTGGTTCCTAGCGCCATGGGTCGCGCTGGTGCAACGTATCGGGAGTAGGCATTCAGCTTTGGGTGCCACAATAAAATGCCGGGTAAACGGCATCTAACAAGGCGCATCAATTCGCGGCCGGTGGCCGCCGGACGCCCTTTTCATTGCGGCTGCGCCTCCATTACAAGGGCGCCGTTGTGCGCTGGCGTTAAGTTTTAAGGAAAAGCATGAATCAGCACGTCAAGGGAACAATATTTGGCTTGGTCATCACCATAGGATTGGGGATTGTTGGCTATCTTGCGGTGGTTTTCTACCTCATTTCGCAAGGCTTCGATGAAAGCAATCAAATCATTGACGTCATTAGGTCCAAAAACGCTATGTATTGCCTGAATCAGTGACTTCGCTCGCCAATATACCCGTCAAGCCCACCTCTGCGCCAACAAGAGGCGATAACTGGGTGAGATTCTGACTTTGAGGTCA
>NZ_JBRJHG010000047.1:0-1928 GCF_053628895.1 Marinobacter sp. MBR-105
TTGTGCGCCAGGCATGGCGCGCAGCGCCTGACTGGCGCTGTTCCCGAGGGTGGTGCCTCGGGATGACTTGGGGGTGAAAGTCCCCTGCACGCCCGGCAAGGGGAAGTGCTAGCCGACGGCAAGGGTGTCCCCCGCGAGGGGGAATCTGAAGGCAGCCCGAGGCAAAACGCTGGCCTGACGAACAGGAAGCGGATACGAGGCGGCATGGCGGGGTGAGATGGCAAGCATCATCAAAGCCCGATACTTGCACGGATCGCCATGACGTAAATCCGACAGGCATAAGCGGGAAGGTCGCGCGTCTTACCCTGGGAGGTCTGGTGGTCTGCCACGGTGCTACCGGCGCCGAGAGGCGACGGGATGGGCCACCAGACGTCAGCCGAGGCCATAGTAAGTGCCGGTTCACCGCGGCACCAAGGGCCGAACATGAAGAACCGCGAGTAGGCGATGACGTCTCGAGGATCGATCGTGAAGACAGGAAGTGGCGCTGATACCGCCACCCACCCAGAGGGGCAGGGGCGGAACCCCGAGCCCTGGCCGGTGGGCGTCGAGACGGTCTCGGCGTCGTCATCGTGGACGAAAGCGGAGCCTGTCCTGCTCATGGAAGCGGTGGTCGCCACCGACAACATGCAGCGGGCTTACCGTAGGGTGGTGGCCAACAAGGGGGCGCCGGGTGCCGACGGCATGACGGTGGCCCAGCTGGCCGACCACCTGAAGCAACACTGGCCGACGCTGCGCGAGCGGCTGCTGGCCGGTGAGTACCACCCCAGTCCAGTCCGAGCCGTCGAGATCCCCAAGCCCAAGGGCGGGACGCGACAGCTCGGCATCCCCACGGTCACCGACCGGCTGATCCAGCAGGCGCTGTTGCAGGTGCTGACGCCGTTCTTCGATCCGGGCTTTTCCGCATCGAGTTATGGCTACCGCCCCGGGCGCAGCGCCCAGCAGGCCGTCTCGGCGATGAAGGTCCATGTCACCGCCGGCCACCGCTGGGTGGTCGACCTCGACCTGAAAGCCTTCTTCGACCGGGTGAACCATGACCTGCTGATGGCACGGGTCGCGCGCCGCGTCCGCGACAAACGGGTGCTACGCCTGATCCGCCGCTACCTGGAAGCCAGGATGTTCCAGGATGGCCTGGCCGCGCCACGCCGACAGGGAACGCCGCAGGGTGGGCCACTGAGCCCACTGCTGGCGAACATCCTGCTGGATGATGTGGACAAGGAGCTGGAACGCCGCGGTCACCGCTTCTGCCGCTACGCCGACGACCTGCAAGTGTATGTCAGGAGTCGGCGGGCGGGTGAGCGCGTCATGGCCAGCCTGAGTGATTTTCTCGAGAGCTCGCTCAGGCTGACGGTCAACCGCGACAAGAGTGCGGTGGACCGGCCCTGGAACCGGGGGTATCTGGGCTACACGCTGACTCGACACAAGCGGCCAAAGCTGACGCTGGCCAAGGCCAGCCTGCAGCGCCTGATGCAGCGTGTCCGCGAGCTCCTCAAACGCGGCAGGGGACGCCATATTCGTCGCGTCACCAGAGAGCTGGCTCCCGTCCTGCGGGGCTGGGCCAGTTACTTCAGTCTCGTCGACGTGAAGCGACCGCTGGAAGCGCTGGATCAATGGATACGCCGCCGATTGCGCGATGTGATCTGGCGGCAATGGAAACGTCCGCGAACCCGGTGTCGTAAGCTCCTGGCGCTGGGCCTAGATCCACAGCGCGCCTGGAAATCATCGGTAAACGGGCGAGGCCCTTGGTGGAATGCGGGTGCGCTGCACCTGCGCCACGCCTTGCCCAACCGCTGGTTCGCTCAGCGTGGGTTAATCTCGGTGCTGGATACGGTAAGAGGGCTTAGCCGTTCTTCGTGAACCGCCGTGGTACGGAACCGTATGCCCGGTGGTGTGGGAGGGCTCCGGGGGTGACCCCGGACCCTACCCGATTC
>NZ_JBRJHG010000048.1:0-1847 GCF_053628895.1 Marinobacter sp. MBR-105
TAACGGGTTGAGTCAAGTCACTGAATCGCCGTGGTACGTGATCCGTATGCCCGGTGATGTGGGAGGAGGGGCATCGTGAGGTGCCTCCCTATCCCGATTAAATTTTTTGCCGCACCCTCGTAGACTATGTTGTAATACATTGTAGTAGCCAAACTCGAGGGTATAGTCATGAGCGTCACCACGGTTCGCCTTCAAGCAGAAGTTGAACAGCACCTGGAAGCAATTGCTGGCAGGTTGCACCGGAGCAAAGGTTGGGTAATTAACCAAGCATTATCGGAGTACATAGAAAAGCAGCAGCTGGAGCAAGAGCGCTGGAAACAGACCTTAGAAGCAATGGAGTCCGCTGCACAAGGCAAGGTTGTTGATGCCCGCGAGGTTCACAGCTGGCTTAATAGTTGGGGAACCGACAACGAGCAGGATGCACCGAGGTCAGGTAAGTGAAACTGGTTTACACGGACGAAGCCATTGAAGATTTACAGCGCCTCAGGGAGTTCATTGCAGTCCACAATCCTTCGGCGGCAGCCCGGATCGCCACCGAACTGGTTGGCAAAATCGAATTGCTTCCTGATTTTCCCAAGATGGGCACGCCAGTTGAAATGGCACCGGTGCCTGACTCTGTTCGAGATATGGTCTTCGGGAAATATGTCGTTCGATATTCGCTCCATCCCAGTGCCATCATCATTCTCCGGGTATGGCATGGCCTTGAAGGTGAGCGGTAGTAATTTAACCAGGCGCGTCACTCGGATGCCTTTGTCTCCGCTGCGCTGCGACAAAGCCACCGGTGCGCTTCAGCGTTAGCTGGTAGTGCTTTGGTCTTTTTTGGTGGCTGGGTGCCAATGGCCTTGGCCGAAAGTGAGTAGCAAAACTGGTAGTGCGGTGATGTTGCCAAGGCCCGCAAATTGGGCGTGTTGCTGGTAGCTCAATCGGTCAGCGGTATTGGTAGTAATTTGAGTGTTCTGGTCGTGGGGCTGTCCGTCGAGAGCTGGTTCCTTGCTTACCTGCTACTCTGACGTTCAGGTTCATTCCCCGCATCGTTGGCTGTGGTTTAGACAAAGTGCTTCAGCACATTTTGGTGCAAGGGCAGCGGTGCAGGCTGCGATGTTGGTTGCCAAGGATCGGGCTTCATTGATGCCCCCAGCTAACCAGTCGCTGTAGTACGTTCCCGGCCTGACGGCCGTCCACCGGACGCCACTGTCGTGGCGCCGCTAAGCTCAGCGTGTGTGCCGGGCATGGCACAGAACTAGGGAGGTGAAAGTCCTCCTGCCAGGTGTTCGCAGAGCCGAAGGCTAGGAGAAGGGCAAGGGCGTCACCGCGAGGTGGGGTCTGAAGGAAGCCCAATCCAAAGCGGCGGGGCGACGAACAGGAACCCGATACGAGGTGTGGTACATCCGGGGCGAGCGGGCACGTGACCGCGAAGCCCTCCTTCTGCGACCGGGGTGTGCTTTATAAATCGGGCGTTCACGCCGTGAAAGCTCTGTGCCTTACCCCGGGAGGTCTGCCACGTGTGGACGGACCCACTGAGAGACGAGCGATCGCCTCTTATCGCGTGGCAGAAATCAGCCGAGGGCATAGTAGGTTCGCCCGTGAACCGAAGGCCCGAACAGTGACAGGAGTCGAGTATCCGTGCAGGGGAACGGGATGGCATCCGTAAAGCAGCTTGCGCTGCCCCTGGTAAAGCCAGGGGATGAACCCGTTACCGGAAATCGGGAGCACTCGCACTCCGTTCAACCCTCACCATGGATGGCGCGTGTATTGAGCAGGGACAACCTCAATCGCGCCCTGAAACAGGTTCGACGTAACAAGGGAGCGCCGGGCATCGACGGCATGACCGTGGATGAACTGCCGGA
>NZ_JBRJHG010000049.1:0-1726 GCF_053628895.1 Marinobacter sp. MBR-105
GCAGGTTCTGGCCTGGGCCTCGCGATTGCCGATGCGATTGCTAAAGGTGCCGGCATGACCCTGCATCTCAGATCGCCGGCAACAGGACGGCAGGATGGTTTTGAAGCGGAGCTGAATCTGGCATGTATCTGACACTCACCGACATTGTGCTGCTGACGAGCATCATTCAATCGCTGGCTCTTGCCGTTTTTCTCCTACTTCCATCCAACAGTGGGCTCATATCTAACCGACTCCTGGTTGCCACTCTGGTGTTCTTCGCCGCCGGGCTGGGAGAGATCTTCCTCTATGGCAGCGGGCTTGCGCTCCAGTACCCAAACTTCGCCTACCTCGGAACACTCATCGGACTTCTACAAGCCGGCTCGCTCTATCTATATGCGCAATCGCTGATGTATCAGAATTTCCAGTTACGCGGGAAGCATCTCGTGCACACGTTGCTCTTCTGGGTGGTCGGCGCAATTTTTCTGATTGAATATTATTTACAGCCAAGCGAGACCAAAGTTCAGATTCTGCTTGAACGGGACCACCCGGGCGTACTTACCTCTCCCCTTCTTGCAGTCGCTATTCACGCGGTCTTTCTGGGCTACCTGTACGCGACGATTCGTGCGATTAACCGTTTCGGCCTTGGTATTCGACAGATTTTCTCGAGTATTGAAAACAAACAACTTGCGTGGTTACGGACGCTTCTGATCGGCTATGCAGTGGCTTGGACCGTGAGCATGATGTACTGCCTTACAGCGCATGTGTTTAGAAGCGTGCCTGGAACCGAGTGGGTGGCCGGCGCTGGCGCTGTAACGGGCTTCATTTTCATCAATTTTCTGATGATAAACTCTCTTCGCCAACCCGTTGTTTTCTCTGGATTGGCAGCAGACCAGGCCGCCTTGCTGGAAGAAGAGCCCACGCCGCAGTTTGATCAAACTTTAAAGGTCAGGCTCCAACAGTTAATGCACCAGGAAAAGCCCCACTTGCACCCCAACCTGACCCTGGAACAACTTTCACGGAAATTGGGCGCCCCTTCAAGAGAGGTTTCACGGGCCATTAACCAAGGCTTTGGCTGCAATTTCTTTGAGTTCGTCAGTCGCTATCGCATCGACGAGGCGAAATCGCGCCTGGCCGATGCAGCCAATCAGGCAAATATTCTGCAAACTATGTATGACTCTGGCTTCAACTCGAAGTCCGTATTCAACACTGCTTTCAAGAAAGAGACAGGATTTACCCCCAGTGAATATCGCCGACGAGCCCTGCAGGGCGATATCCGACCCTAGCCACGATCCTGAACCTGGCTACCCGGCGTTCGAGTACGCTCTCACCCGATACTGAAACCTCTATCCTTTTGAATTATATATTTTATTTCCAAACCATGGAATCGGTTCGGTTTCGTACCTGAGAACGCTTCTTTGACCTCCCTTCCGTACTCTGATTGCCAAGCGACACCAAACCCGGTGCTCGTGAAGCTCAACGCAATATGAAGAGGTCATGTATGAAAACCAAATTACGCAAAACCGCTGTTCCCGCAGTGGCCGCAGCAATCTTCAGCCTGATGTTTGCCGGTAGCGCCCAAGCTCATTGTGATGCTCTGGACGGTCCCGTGATTACCGAAGCCCGTGCGGCACTGGAGTCAGGCAATGTTAAGCCCTTGCTCAAATGGGTGCCGGCAAAGGATGAGGCCGAAATCAAAAGGGTATTCGCCGATGTGCGCCAAGTCCGCGGGCAAAGCGAAACTGCGAAA
>NZ_JBRJHG010000050.1:0-1691 GCF_053628895.1 Marinobacter sp. MBR-105
CCAGTTTGAGCCCCGTTACATCTTCCGCGCAGGCCGACTCGACTAGTGAGCTATTACGCTTTCTTTAAAGGGTGGCTGCTTCTAAGCCAACCTCCTAGCTGTCTGAGCCTTCCCACATCGTTTCCCACTTAACTGGTACTTTGGGACCTTAGCTGGCGGTCTGGGTTGTTTCCCTCTTCACGACGGACGTTAGCACCCGCCGTGTGTCTCCCGGATAGTACTCACAGGTATTCGGAGTTTGCATGGGGTTGGTAAGTCGAGATGACCCCCTAGCCCAAACAGTGCTCTACCCCCTGTGGTATTCGTCCGAGGCGCTACCTAAATAGCTTTCGGGGAGAACCAGCTATCTCCGGGCTTGATTAGCCTTTCACTCCGATCCACAAGTCATCCCCTGGCTTTTCAACGACAGTGGGTTCGGTCCTCCAGTGCCTGTTACGGCACCTTCAACCTGCTCATGGATAGATCGCCCGGTTTCGGGTCTATGCCCAGCGACTAATTCGCCCTATTCAGACTCGGTTTCCCTACGGCTCCCCTAAACGGTTAACCTCGCCACTGAACATAAGTCGCTGACCCATTATACAAAAGGTACGCCGTCACAGAACAAGTCTGCTCCGACTGCTTGTACGCATACGGTTTCAGGGTCTATTTCACTCCCCTCACAGGGGTTCTTTTCGCCTTTCCCTCACGGTACTGGTTCACTATCGGTCAGTCAGGAGTATTTAGCCTTGGAGGATGGTCCCCCCATGTTCAGTCAACGTTTCTCGTGCGCCGACCTACTCGATTTCACTGAACTCAGGTTTCGGATACGGGGCTATCACCCACTATGGCGGCACTTTCCAGAGCCTTCTCCTACCAGTTGTTCAGCTTAAGGGCTGGTCCCCGTTCGCTCGCCGCTACTTAGGGAATCTCGGTTGATTTCTTTTCCTCAGGGTACTTAGATGTTTCAGTTCCCCTGGTTCGCCTCTTACACCTATGGATTCAGTGTAAGATACCAACCCGAAGGTTGGTGGGTTTCCCCATTCAGAGATGTCCGGATCACAGCTCGTTTGCCAGCTCCCCGAACCTTATCGCAGGCTTCCACGTCTTTCATCGCCTCTGACTGCCAAGGCATCCACCGTATGCGCTTAGTTGCTTGACTATATAACCCCAAGACAACTGATCACGAATCCACACTCATCACCAGGCAAGCCTGATTCCGAGGTATCTTCGAGACAGTCACTTGAAGCAATAGAACAACCACTTCAACGACAACACCGGATAACGCTTGAAATCGCTATCACTTTGAACATCTTCTCTCGGAGATAATGAGAGAAAAATATTCGTGTTCTATCTCGTCCAATTTGTTAAAGAGCAAATCTGACCCAGTGATCAGAAAGGAAGGCTTCATCGATATGAAACATTCGTTTCTGTACACTGCTAACCGAAGTTAGTCAGTAAAGTTTGGTGGAGCTAGGCAGGATCGAACTGCCGACCTCCTGCGTGCAAGGCAGGCGCTCTCCCAGCTGAGCTATAGCCCCAAGAAGCTATCTACAAGAATTATTCAGATCAAGGCATCGAATGGCGCCGCATAGCCTGCTATGCAAGTCATTCGATAACGCTGAGCTGGATAATTCTGGTGGGTCTGGGTGGACTTGAACCACCGACCTCACCCTTATCAGGGGTGCGCTCTAACCACCTGAGCTACAGACCCA
>NZ_JBRJHG010000051.1:0-1688 GCF_053628895.1 Marinobacter sp. MBR-105
CCTATCAACGTCCTGGTCTTGAACGGCTCTTCAGGAGGCTCGAGGCCTCGGGGAGATCTCATCTTGGAAGGGGCTTCCCGCTTAGATGCTTTCAGCGGTTATCCTGTCCGAACATAGCTACCGGGCAATGCCACTGGCGTGACAACCCGAACACCAGAGGTTCGTCCACTCCGGTCCTCTCGTACTAGGAGCAGCTTTCCTCAAATCTCCAACGTCCACGGCAGATAGGGACCGAACTGTCTCACGACGTTCTAAACCCAGCTCGCGTACCACTTTAAATGGCGAACAGCCATACCCTTGGGACCGGCTTCAGCCCCAGGATGTGATGAGCCGACATCGAGGTGCCAAACACCGCCGTCGATGTGAACTCTTGGGCGGTATCAGCCTGTTATCCCCGGAGTACCTTTTATCCGTTGAGCGATGGCCCTTCCATACAGAACCACCGGATCACTATGACCTACTTTCGTACCTGCTCGACGTGTCTGTCTCGCAGTCAAGCGGGCTTGTGCCATTACACTAACCGCACGATGTCCGACCGTGCTTAGCCCACCTTTGTGCTCCTCCGTTACGCTTTGGGAGGAGACCGCCCCAGTCAAACTACCCACCACACAGTGTCCTCAACCCCGATAAGGGGCCAGAGTTAGAACCTCAAACATGCCAGGCTGGTATTTCAAGGTTGGCTCCACCGGAACTGGCGTCCCGGTTTCAAAGCCTCCCAGCTATCCTACACAAGCATGCTCAAAGTTCACTGTGAAGCTATAGTAAAGGTTCACGGGGTCTTTCCGTCTAGCCGCGGATACACCGCATCTTCACGGCGATTTCAATTTCACTGAGTCTCGGGTAGAGACAGCGCCCCCATCGTTACGCCATTCGTGCAGGTCGGAACTTACCCGACAAGGAATTTCGCTACCTTAGGACCGTTATAGTTACGGCCGCCGTTTACCGGGGCTTCGATCAAGAGCTTCGCACGAATGCTAACCCCATCAATTAACCTTCCGGCACCGGGCAGGCGTCACACCCTATACGTCCACTTTCGTGTTTGCAGAGTGCTGTGTTTTTAATAAACAGTCGCAGGGGCCTGGTATCTTCGACCGGCTTCCGCTCCACCCGCAGGGGCTTCACGTACACACCGGCGTGCCTTCTCCCGAAGTTACGGCACCATTTTGCCTAGTTCCTTTACCCGAGTTCTCTCAAGCGCCTTGGTATTCTCTACCTGACCACCTGTGTCGGTTTGGGGTACGGTCTCGAATAGCCTGAAGCTTAGAAGATTTTCCTGGAAGCAGGGCATCAATGACTTCGCGCCCTTGGGCACTCGTCGTCGCGTCTCGGGATTGTGGACCCGGATTTGCCTAAGTCCACTCCCTACATGCTTAAACCGGGGCAACCGTCGCCCGGCTCACCTAGCCTTCTCCGTCTCTCCATCGCAGCTATCCAAGGTACGGGAATATTAACCCGTTTCCCATCGACTACACCTTTCGGTCTCGCCTTAGGGGCCGACTCACCCTGCGCCGATTAGCGTTGCGCAGGAACCCTTGGTCTTCCGGCGTGCGGGTTTTTCACCCGCATTGTCGTTACTCATGTCAGCATTCGCACTTCTGATACCTCCAGCATGCTTCTCAACACACCTTCGCAGGCTTACAGAACGCTCCCCTACCCCGCATACAAAGTATGCAGCCGCAGCTTCGGTG
>NZ_JBRJHG010000052.1:0-1604 GCF_053628895.1 Marinobacter sp. MBR-105
CACACAAATAAAGGGAAAATAGTGTCTGAATCTTCGATTTTTTGCCGTTTAAACCCAAGATGGGCAAATATCAGCAGTTATTCAGACCTTCCCTATTAAAAAAACCTTCACAGTAAATTAGTGCCGTATTGCTCGTTTTATCGAATGATATTTTTTTGAGAGACCAATTTCGCGAGGTCTTGTCTTCTACATGAACATGGTACATCCCTGCTTGTTTAACCTTATTGGGAAAATCATAAGTGGTATCGCGGCCAAAGGTTTCATGAGGAACACCTGTTCTTTTATATTCTTTGAACCGAGATACTAAAATATCTATTTTTTCTTTATCTAAACTTTCCCTGAATTCCGAACTAACAAAAACCCTAACTTCCTTGTCCATCAATACTACTCCATCTCCACAAACGTAATGACGCTGCTATTTTTTGATCGAAGCATCGTCCCTTGTTCGGTCTTGCGAGCAGATTTTACTAGCTCTTCCTGCGTCACCTTTTTATATTCTGATCCCTTTTCAACATTCACCTGTTCGCTCTTTACATGTACTGCCTTTTTTTGCTTCATCCATCTATCTCCTTGATGGTTGGTTTTTGGGTTAACGCCGCTCAGCACGCGCGGCTACGGAATGAAGGCGAAGCCGCAATGGAGTAGACGTCGCCGTGACTGGCCTGGTTATACATGAGTTTCATCCGGAACCTGAGCCAATAGGTCAGTAACCCCGATATCCACACCCGCCTGTGATAGCAAAGTAGAAACTTGGCCTCGATGGTGAGTCTGATGGTTAAAGAAATGAAGAACCAGGCTTGAATATCGTTTCTTGGCCGGAATCCCTTTGGTGTTGTGGTAGCTGAGAACGAAATCCAGATCACTTTCGGATAGCTCGGATATCCATTTGATAATCTCCCGATCCAACCAGATCCGATGCTGAGATAAGCTACCAAGATCCTCGAAGACTGACTCATCCAGGCTCGTCGGATTTCGAAGATCAGCGACCTCACGCAACGAGTTCAGGCAGGACGGATGGGTAGCAAACCGTTTGAGCCAGACGGTGTCACCAACGACGATGTGATTCAGAGTTCCTAGGATGGAACCAAAAAAGGCCCCACGGTCCTTGGCTAAATCTGTTGCAGAGAGGTGCGCCGCAGCCTCATAAACCTTTGAGTTCATCCACTGATTGTAGTTGGACAGCAATTCAAAGTGATCTTTCAGGCTCATCTGAGTTCCTTCTCATGTATAACGCCTTGGGTAAGCTGCCGGTACGAAGCGGAGCGTAGTACCGGTCAGCTTCACCCCTTTGTTAAGTTTTCGCTCCGGCATAAGCCCCTAAAATTCCACCCAAAATAATTGGAATATAATTCATGTGGATACTCATTATTTTGAGGGGGCCAGATGTGACAGATAAAGCTGTTAGCAACACTATGATGGCAGCCACAAAATAGATTCTTGAATCGATTTTTCTAACACCCAGCCAGACTCCTAATATTGTGACTAGCAAGGTGTATGGCATAGACCAATACCTGAATCCGTGACTTCAACGAGCTGAACTCACGCCCAAAGCCTGCAATAACAAGGCTTAGAGCGATATAATAGCATCTGACACCCATTCACCC
>NZ_JBRJHG010000053.1:0-1524 GCF_053628895.1 Marinobacter sp. MBR-105
TAGTCGCCCCTGCAAAAGTAAAAACCTGAACAAAGGCAATGAGTTGGCCTGACTTCGGGGTATAATATCCATCATAAATCTCCCCGTTTCGTCCAAAAACCGGAAGAAAGCCCCATGATCCCACGGGATAAGCGCCAGGCACCACAGCGAGATCTGCTGGAAACCTACCTCGAAGACATCCTCAACCCCCGGCACGAACTGGTGCAGATGGGTAAACGGATCGACTGGACCGCCTGCGAACAACATTTTGGTCAGTTGTACGCGGTGCAAGCCGGGCGTCCGGGACTGCCCATCCGGTTACACGTGGGCTTGCAGTTGCTCAAGCACATGTATGCGCTGTCAGACCGTGATGTTCTGGATCGCTGGGTAGAGAACCCCTACTGGCAACACTTCTGCGGCGAAGTGATCTTCCAACACCGGCTGCCCATGGACGAAACCACCATGATGCGGTTCCGGCACCGCATTGGCGAAGGCGGTGCCTGTGAGCTTCTCAAAATGAGCATTGCCCTGGGTCAGGACACCGGCGTCATTGCGCCGGAAAGCCTCAAGGTGGCCGTCATCGACACCACCGTCATGCCCAAGGCGATTGCCTATCCCAGTGACGCCCGCCTTGCAGGCCGTTGCCACCGGCAACTGGTCGCGCTGGCCAAGGATGAGGGCATCAAATTCCGGCAGACCTTCTGTAAGGGGTTGCCCGGCCTGGTCTGGCAGGTGGGCCGCTATGCCCATGCCCGGCAGTTCAAGCGGATGCACAAGGTGCTGCGCCGGATGCACCGGAACCTGGCCAGGATCTGTGAGGCCATCGTTGACCAGCGCACGATGGAGGAGCGCTCCGAGCGCCTGAATCACAAGCTCCATCAGGCCTTGCAGTTGCTGAACCAGTATGGCGACCGCACCGTCAAACCCCGGCTGTACAGCCTGCACGAACCGGAAGTGGTGTGTATCGCCAAAGGCAAGGCCCGCACCCGTTATGAGTTCGGCTCCAAGGTCAGCGTGGTGACCACAGCCAAAGAAGGCTTTGTGCTGGATTGCCAGGCCCTGGCCGGCAATCCCTACGATGGTCACACCGTCGACACAGCGCTCAAACGAGTGCTTCTGCATACCCGCAAGATGCCGGAGCATCTGTTGGCCGACCGAGGCTACCGTGGCAGCGAAAGCACGTACCTCTCCAGGATCCACATCACCGGCAAGCGGCGAGGCCGCGGCAGGGCCCACCCCGATCAGCAACACCGACGAAACAGTATCGAGCCGATCATCGGCCACCTGAAAAGCGACGGCCTGATGTATCGGAACTTCCTCAGAGGGTTTACCGGCGACACGATACACGCGGTTCTGTGCGGCGTTGGCCTGAACCTGAGGAAGGTTCTGAGGAAGCTCGTCGAGCTTCTTTGGCCTTATGAAAACGGACGGCATTTACGCCTGATATTGGCTATTTTATGGTCAACCCCGGCGTTGCCGGATGAATCGGCAGAGACCGGTAAATTGCTGGCTGTCTGAAAACGGCGTTTTTGCAGGGGCGACTCA
>NZ_JBRJHG010000054.1:0-1517 GCF_053628895.1 Marinobacter sp. MBR-105
TTCGGAGAAGGTGATCTGATCCATGCTGGCAACGATCCTATGCGATTGACGATGGCCGTATTATCGCTGATTTTGGAGACTTATTCAGAGCCTCCATAGAAATTGCTTCTTGCTGCTTGGTTTTTTAACTGATGCACATGGTGTCTATGCTCGGAATCCTCATTACTTGCTTGAGCTTTCCGATATTGCTGATAGATTCAGAGAAAAGTTTTAGGAGATTAGCATGACTATTGAATTAAGCTGGCAGAAAGGAACTCCTAGCGAAGAGGGTCTTCATTTTGTTGCAGTAAAGCTTGGTGAGGCAGCTGGAACCTATGATTTTCTGAGTTGGAACGGTAAAGCTTGGAAAAATTTGGATTTTGGTGATGTTATTGCATTTGTAAGCTTGCAGGACTTCAAGAATTCTCTAGATATTAAGTGGCCCGAGGATTCTGATATTGCATACGAACCAAAAGAATTGCCGAGTGATGATTCTGAACTCTGGAGTGAAGGATAAGGGTTAACAAGGGGCTCAAGCCGACCGGTTTGCGCTGGCGCTCCAACCGGCGGCTTAGCCCTGGCGTTATGTTGATCGGGGTTGGTCGTGCTCTCAAAGGTCATAAGTGGTGGACAAACTGGTGCTGACCGGGCGGCGCTGGATGCGGCCCTTGAGTCGGGCTTTCCAATCGGAGGAAGCTGCCCTGTTGGGCGTATGGCTGAAGATGGGCCGATCAATGAAACGTACACCTTGACTGAGATCGGCGGTGGTTATCGCCAGCGAACGAAGCAAAATGTTATCGATTCAGACGGCACGGCTATTTTTTACGAGTCGTATCCTCATGGGGGAACGGAAGCAACCGTTCTCTTTTGCATTCGGCAAGGCAAACCCTACAAGCTTATTGATATTGCGCTGGTTGAATCATCGCGCGCGGAGGAAGTTCTTAGCGGGTTTGTCCAAGAATTTAACGTAAGTGTATTGAATGTTGCAGGCCCTAGATCAAGCAGTTGCCCTGCAATATACCGCTATGTGAAGCAGGCGATCAGCCGGCTGATACAGAGATCAACATAACCAGGCCAGGCACGGCGACGCCTTTTTCGTTGCGGCTTCGCCTCCACTACAAAGTCGCGCGTGCTGGCGGCGTTAATGGCAAAGGCCTGGGTCTAGTGGTTGGCTTTGTGCCAGTGGCCTTGGTGCCGGGCTTGGCAGCCAAGCCCGCTTAATTTGGTGAGCACCAAGGCCAGCAGAGTCCGCGTCCGGTTGGCAGCTTTAATCGTCAGCGGCGTTGGTAGCAAAATCGGTGTTCGTCGTTTGGGGCTGTCCGCCGACAATTTATTCTGGATCTGGTACCTTTGAGTACAGGTTCATCCACCGCTAGTTTGGCGGTGGATTCAAACAAACGGTATCGGCTCCAGCCGGTGCAAGGAAACGGAGTAGGCCGTCGCGGTCGTTGCCAGGGAGCAGGCAGTGTCAGTACCTGCCTTTAACCAGTCAATCAAGTTCGCTCCCGGCCAGAGGGCCGTCCGCCGGACGTCCCTGA
>NZ_JBRJHG010000055.1:0-1483 GCF_053628895.1 Marinobacter sp. MBR-105
GCGTTATGCGCTTGCAGTCTGGCCGGTTATCTCAGTCATGTAGTCAAAACGAATAGACTCTTCAGGAGAATACATGAACATCACTACTTCGATTTGGTTTTTCATCGTACCTTTTGCAATTGCAGCCGCGATCCCTGGCCCCGCACAAGGTGTGTTGATCTGTCAGGTTCTCTCGCGGGGCGGGCGCGCCAGTGTTTCTTTCATCGTCGGCATGGTGCTGGGAAATGCTGTTTGGTTGGTTGTTGCGATGCTCGGGCTTGCCGCGCTAGCTTTACGCTTTGAGGCTGTTTTTATCACGGTAAAATGGCTCGGCATTGCCTACATTTTGTTCGTCGCTTGGAAGCTCTGGACTCGGGACACCTTGCGGGGACAGCTCACATCCGCGTCCGCGTTTTCCGTTGGGCGCGGCATCCTGGCCGGATCATTCCTGACGCTCAGCAATCCCAAGGCGGTGATCTTCTTTGGGGCTGTGCTGCCCCACGCCTTCGACATGACGGCACTGTCGCTGTCTGAGGTCGGGCTGATCCTAGCTTTGGGACTCGGGATCGACCTTGCGGTCCAATTCGCTTATCTGGCGGCGGCTTTAAAGGTTCGTCGTGCAGCTAGCTCCCCGAAGGTGATGAAGCGGGTGAATAGAACCTCTGCCGGCTTGATGGCTGGTTGTGCGGGCTGGCTGGCGCTCTCCCGGTAGGTTGCATAACTCCTCGGTTCTGATGCAAAAGTTACCGGGAAAGACAGTGATGGCGCATAATTCAGTCGTTATGCATAGGGGGGTAAGTGCATGGTCATCGAGCTACCAACGCCCGAATTACAAGGCTCTGAGCCATTGGTTGAGTGTATTGAGTCTCGGCGCAGCGTAAGAGAATATACGCAGGCACCGCTACCTTTAGGTGTTTTGTCCCAATTGCTTTGGTCGGCCCAAGGCGTAACCGGTGCCGATCAAAAAAGATCAACTCCATCAGCAGGTGGGTTATACCCGCTGTATCTACAAATTGTGGTGCAGCGGGTATCGGAACTTGAGCCCGGTACCTATGAGTATAAGGCTGAAAGCCATTCGCTGGAGCTAGTCGGTAGCTGTATTCCGGAAGGGGCGATGCACGAGCTAGGGATTGGCGATCAACCATGGTTGAAAGAGGCAGCTATCGTCATCGGGGTTTCAGCGAAACTCGGAGTTGCGGTTCGGCACTTTGAATCTCAGCCACCCGAGGGAGAGCGAGGTGCTCGCTATGTATATATGGAAACTGGGGCTTTAGCGCAAAATGTTCATCTCCAGAGTACGGCTCTCGGACTTGGTTGTGTTCTGGTGGCAGGGTTTGATGATGCAAGGGTCAAGGAAGCATTGAGGTTACCCTCAAACTTGGAACCAACTGCACTGCTGTGTATCGGGCAACGGCGGGAGATTTAACAGTGCATAACAATACGCGTCACGCGGATGTCCTTTACGCCGCTTCGCTCTGTAAAGGCCACCGGTGCGCTCAGCGTT
>NZ_JBRJHG010000056.1:0-1290 GCF_053628895.1 Marinobacter sp. MBR-105
TGAACGGCCATTAACAAGGCGGTCAACCGGACGCCAAAAGCGTACCGCTTTTGGTTCCCTCCGCTGGCGCTCCGGCGCCGGTTACCTCAGCGTTAGGGCGAAAAGGATATTTCGTGGCAAAGCGAGATTTGAAGGGCAAATTAGAGGCTTTTGACTCAGACCAACTGCGTAAGTGGTTAGCTTGGATCTTGTCCATCAATACTGGGGCTGTTTCCGCTGTTTTTATCTTCTATTTCATCAATTTTGATGGTGGGCTCTCGAGTGACCATACACGGTGGGGAACTTTTGGTGACTTCGTCGGCGGTATACTGAGCCCAATCCTTAGCTTTTCAGCTCTTATAGCTTTGCTGCTAACTATCGTGCTTCAGAGTCGCCAACTCGAGATATCAAAGAATGAACTTGAAGCTACTCGACAAGAACTCGCGCGCTCTGCTGCAGCTCAAGAGAAAGCAGAAAAGGCGCAACTGAAGCAGGCTAAGGCACAAGAGATCGCAGCGCGGATTGCAGCAATAAATCAACTTCTCCAGCTTGAAGATGAGGTCATTCGCCAAATTTCCTCGTGGAAGCCTGGCAGCCCTGAAATGGCCCGGCGTAACAACGCAATGGGTAACAAGCGCGGTCTGATTGGCGAGCTTCAGAACCTTTATCAACAATTAGGCACAATGTCAGATGAGCCCTAACCAACACAGTCACGGCGACGTCTACTTCATTGCGGCTTCGCCTCCATTACGTAGCCGCGCGTGCTGTCGGCGTTAGAGCCTACAGGGGGAGTGGCATGGCAAAACAGATTGTCGGATGCGTTTGTTTGGCGGCTGTCCTCGTCATGGCTTCTTTGTTTGTGCCGGCAACTGTTGATAGTAGAGCTGAAATGGGCAAAGTTCCTCACGGCTTTCCTTTTCCGTTTGTGTGGCAGAGCGTGGAGAAGCTAGACCCACCTTCGTTTCCACGCTCCTACGCTGTCATGCTTCCGCAGGAATACCCGACGTGGGTATCATTTGCTTCCCTATCTTTGAATATTGCGTTGGTTGGGGCAATGGCATTTGCTGCGTTACGGGTATTCAGGCGAAGGCGGTAGGGATGCAATGGCATATGACCTCGGAAGCTCTAACCAGTGCATTAAATTCGTTCCGGCCCGAGGGGCCTCCACCGGACGGCTTTCTCTCCGCTTCGCTGCGTAAAAGCCGCCGTTTATGCAGGCGTTATGGGGCTCTCGTATGAGAGATGACATTCCGAAAACTCACACTGAAGTTCTGGCTGCACTCAGTGGTCGCGGAAGTTTGTCGTTCGATA
>NZ_JBRJHG010000057.1:0-1285 GCF_053628895.1 Marinobacter sp. MBR-105
GTACCGGACAGGTTCACGGTTTGGGTTGTGTTGTCGATCGTGTCGACAGAGACACTCAAGGCACCGGCGGTGGCATCCAGGGAACCGTTGGCCGAATCACTCACGGCGTTGCCATTACGATCCTGCGTGGACGCTTCCACGGTCAGGTCGCCGTCGACCAGGCTGGAGATGTCTACGCCGGTCAGGGTGTAGGCACTGTCGGCGCCGACAGTCGTGGTGGTGTTGACGAGATTGCCAGCGGAATCGGTGATGGTCACGTTAACCTGGCTGTTTGGCGCCACGTCGGTGGTGGTACCCGACAGATCGATAGTCTGGGCATCATTATCGACGTTGCTAATGGTCACGGCGAGATCGCCAGCAGTGGCATCAAAGCTGCCGGTTGCCGAGTCGGTGACGGCATTGCCGTTGCGATCCTGAGCGGACGCTTCCACGGTCAGGCTGCCATCGACCAGGCTAGCGATATCCACGCCGGTCAGGGTGTAGGCACCGTCAGCGTCGACCGTGGCGGTGGTATTAACGACGTTGCCGGCGGAGTCGGTGATGGTCACGTTAACCTGGCTGTTTGGTGCCACGTCCGTGGTCGAGCCGGACAGGTCGATGGTCTGGGTACCGTTATCGATATTGGCAATGGCCACGGTCAGATCACCGGCGGTGGCATCGAAGGTGCCGTTGGCCGAGTCACTCACAGCATTGCCGTTGCGATCCTGGGCCGTGGCTTCCACGGACAAGTCGCCGTCGACCAGGCTGGAGATGTCCATGCCTGTCAAGGTGTAGGCACCGTCGGCGTCGACGGTGGTGGTGGCATTGACGGCATTACCAGCAGAGTCGGTGATGGTAATCGCAATTTGTCCATTTGGCGCCACGTCCGTGGTGGTACCGGACAGGTTCACGGTTTGCGCCGTGTTATCGATGGTGTCGACAGAGACCGTCAACGCACCGGCGGTGGCGTCAAAACTGCCGGTCGCCGAGTCGATGACGGCATTGCCGTTGCGATCCTGTGCGGAAGCTTCCAAGGTCAGGTCGCCGTCGACCAGGCTGGAAATGTCTACGCCGGTCAGGCTGTAGGCACCATCGGCACCGACAGTCGTGGTGGCGTTGACGACATTGCCAGCAGAGTCAGTAATTGTGACGCTGACTTCTTCATTCGGCGCCACATCGGTCGTGGTGCCGGACAAGTCAACCGTTTGCGACGTGTTATCGACGGTGTCGAGAGACACGGTCAGATCACCGGCGGTGGCATCCAGGGAACCGTTGGCGGAGTCAGTGACGGCGTTACCGTTACGAT
>NZ_JBRJHG010000058.1:0-1285 GCF_053628895.1 Marinobacter sp. MBR-105
GCAATCACCAGAGTGAACGAGCGTTGCAACCAAACCCGGTGCCAAGGCCTTTGCACCGCACCCGCCAAAACTCACAAATGCCGGGCCATTAACGCTTTTGTTCAGCGGCGACCTTTTTGCAGCGAAGCGGAGAAAAGGGCGTCCGGTGGAGGGCCGCCAGGCCCGGAACATACTGGAACTATTTGTTATATTCTTTTGGTAGCGGACACTCATAGTTAACATCAATCATATCCAAGTTTTTCAAGCTAAAGTTGGCATACTTTATGTCAGATTTTGAGGTATTTACTTCAGGTTGAGCGTATATAAAAACAAAGGCAGTGGGTGTGTCTTTTTGATAAATCTTCTCCAGCCTAGTTGCCATTAGCTTTTTTATCTTATAATTATCTATGGTGCTATCAGCAATCATTACAGTGGTCGTAAGTTCATCATCCCTTTGCTTTAGTTTTTTCTTAAATTTTATCTGGTAGCCGCGATCAGATGGAAGCCTATTAACGAACGCCCAACCGTAGTATATGACCGGAAAATCTGGAAGGTCATCCAGGTCTTGCTCCCAAATACATTTGAATATACTGCTGTAGTAAACATCCTTACCTGAAATATTTATTCTTCGGAACTTTATAGAACCATCTTTCTTATAACGTATATATCTGCTGACGACTGAACGCACAGAGTACACTGTGCCAATACTGCCATTTTCCCGAAGCCTCGTTTCCTTCGTTTTCCTTGCACATTTTGGCTTATTAGCGCCTTGTGCCTTTGGCGAATCACTTTCTCGTGGCTCGTCGTAATAGGATTCAGGGCGATCAAGCTCAAAAACGTCAACGATGGACTGGTCAACGCTAAGACGCTCCTCCTTCACCGGAGTGCCGTCTTCATAGTGGAGGTTCAGTGGTATATTTTTGCTTATCTCACAGTCTCTTGAGTGATCCCCATAAACCCTAAAATGAGGTACCACTTTCATATCTTGAATGTCTTCATCCAAGTTAGCGCACGTAACTTGGGCCATGCAGCCAGTGCCTGGGCATATGAATTTTTTCTTGTCGGTTATATTTCCAGACCAATAAAGATCATATGCTCTATCAGGATCAAGGTAATCCCGAGCTTCAATGCTATAGGCTACATCTAAAGACAACGTTCAACTCCTCCAAATATCACAGCAATTAGTCACCGTTTTCCATAAGGATGGTTCTTAGGGAAGGTCTGAATAACTGCTGATATTTGCCCATCTTGGGTTTAAACGGCAAAAAATCGAAGATTCAGACACTATTTTCCCTTTATTTGTGTG
>NZ_JBRJHG010000059.1:0-1253 GCF_053628895.1 Marinobacter sp. MBR-105
TGTAGTGGTCAAGTGTTTTAGGCCACCGTCTTTTGAGTTTTCCAGTAGGCCTTCTCTGCCACATTCGGCGGCAATCCACCGTTGTGTTTGTGCGGTCTCAGTGCGCTGTAATATCCGATCATATAGTCCGTGACCGATTGCTTCGCCGAGGCAAAGCATGGATATCCGATTTCCGGCACCCATTCTGTTTTCAGACTCCGGAAGAAGCGCTCTGTCGGAGCGTTATCCCAGCAATTCCCTCGTCGGCTGAGGCTTTGTTTCATTTGATAACTCCAGAGCAGCTGCCGGAATCGTAGGCTGGTGTACTGGCACCCTTGATCCGAATGGAACATGACTCCTGAAGGCTTTCCCCGGGATTCATACGCAATCGTCAGAGCCTTCTTCACCAAGTCTGTATTCGGTGACAAGGATATGGCCCACCCCACCGGTTTACGGGAAAACAAATCAATCACAACAGCCAGATAAGCCCAGCGCGCACCGGTCCAAAGATAGGTTATGTCTCCGGTCCACACTTGATTGGGCTCCTTTACGTCGAACTCCCGATCAAGAAGATTCGGGATATCCAAATGTGGCTGATCCGCCTTCTTGTAAGCGTGCCCTGGCGGCTGCGTGCTGACCAGCCCCAACTGCTTCATTCGTCTGCTAGCACGGTACCGGCTCAGTGGCGTTCCGGCCTGCGTGACCATCTTGGCAATGCTGCGAGCGCCGGCAGATCCGTTGCTGACAGCATGCGCCTCGACAACCTGGTCCAGCAGCGCCTTCTCAGCCTCGCAAGGCCCTCTGTCCCGGTCTCGCCAGGCCCGGTAGCTGCTGCGGTGCACCCCAAACACCCGACACAGGCGCTGCACCGCATAGCTCTCTTCAAGTCGCTCGATTATCGAGAATTGCTCAGGGAGTCCGACATCAAGAGAGCGGTAGCCTTTTTTAAGATTTCCTTTTCTTCCTCCGACCGACGAAGGCGGCGCTTCAGTTCCTGAATCTCACGCTGCTCTGTGGTCAGGGCCTCGCCTCTGGGTGCTTTGCCTGCCCGTTCGGAACGAAGTTTACGGACCCAATACTCCATGGTGGATTTACCGACACCCATGGCATCGCAGGCAGCTTTCACTGTGTATCCTTGGTCGACCACCAATTGAGCAGCCTCCAAACGGAATTCCGGACTGAAGTTTCTAGTTTTCGCCATCGTCTTCACCTGATTCATTATGTGAGTGATCATACACTCAAAATCAGGTGGCCAGATTCACTATGCCACTACA
>NZ_JBRJHG010000060.1:0-1241 GCF_053628895.1 Marinobacter sp. MBR-105
GAGAAGGTGATCTGATCCATGCTGGCAACGATCCTATGCGATTGACGATGGCCGTATTATCGCTGATTTTGGAGACTTATTCAGAGCCTCCTTAGCTGTCGTTTTCTATTTGTTGTTTTCTGCAGTGTATGAAAGCCCATGGCCTGATGCTTGGGATAAACGAGTTGGATACTGGTATTTTCTATTATTTGGCAACCTAATTCTCATTGCAATAACCTACTATCTTGCTGTCAGAAAAAATCTAAACGTAGAGAATATTTTAGGTAGAGTTATTGATATAGAAATAGATCGGATTCAAAACCAAAAGCTGATGGAGGCCATTCTCTCTCACTACGGAAATATGGCCAGCATGGGGTTGTTTATGGCAATTCTAATATTTTCTGCCAAGCCGCTTGTGGCTAGCCAAAGTATCTTGCTGGTGGGGCCGCTTTTGGCTATATTTTATTTCGTAATAATATTTTCCTATTCAATAGTATTGATTAAACCTCTATTCTACTTATGTAAATACAGCGCACCTGTAGCGATGGTATCAATGCTAGTGATATTTGCTATCGATATGCAGGGGTTCCGTCTTTTAATAAGCAGCGTGCCTTGATGAATTTTAACCAGTCGCTCAAGTACGTTTCCGGCCTAGGGGCCGTCCACCGGACGTCCCTTACGGGCCGCCGCTTAGCTTTGCGTTATGTTTCCTGGAGTGATCAGTGGCTTCAGCAGAGCACATGAAATATCGGAAAATGGAGTTTCAGCCCAACGTGCCCGATACACTCTTTTCCGAGGACGAGATCGAGCTGTTGGTCACATACGGCTCGTGGCTTGCAGCTCTCATGCGCGGGGCAATTAGTCCTGAAACACCAGCCCAAGAGCGCTTCGTCGAGGTTTGTAATGGAAACAAAAATCCGGAAAGTCAGTTTGAAAAAGTCTGGGCCAAGTACATTAAACGCAAAATCTGGGAGTCAGAAAATCCAGACTTTGTGGGCAAGCAAGAGGCTGACTTGCTGGTGAATCTGGGCATAACTGGTCGTGGCTGGGGCGTTTACGGCCATTTCAAGTAAAACATAACAAGGCGCATCAATTCGCGGCCTGCGGCCGCCGGACGCCCTTTTCATTGCGGCTGCGCCTCCATTGCAAGGGCGCCGTTGTGCGCTGGCGTTATGCGCTTGCAGTCTGGCCGGTTATCTCAGTCATGTAGTCAAAACGAATAGACTCTTCAGGAGAATACATGAACATCACTACTTCGATTT
>NZ_JBRJHG010000061.1:0-1156 GCF_053628895.1 Marinobacter sp. MBR-105
GGAAGGTCTGAATAACTGCTGATATTTGCCCATCTTGGGTTTAAACGGCAAAAAATCGAAGATTCAGACACTATTTTCCCTTTATTTGTGTGTTTTTTGCCCGTTTCCCGCCATTTTGGCGGAAAACAGGCGCACTGGCCCTACGCCAGCATGTATTTTTCACCGATCAGCAGGTTGCTAAACGCGGCCAGCAAATGCAACCGGTTGCTGTTCTTGGCAAGGCCGCGATAGCGGACCTTGCCATAACCAAAGACCCGCTTGATGTACCGGAAGGGATGCTCGACCTTGGCACGAACACTGGCTTTGATCTTCTCTGCTTTCAGTTTGTCGGCATCCAGCGTCTTCCGGGTGCCAGGCCGTTTGGCAATGAACCAGGAGACGTTTTTGCGGTGCTTATGCTCATCCCGCTTCTGAATGCCAAGGTAACCGGCGTCGCCGAAGACTCGTTGCTCTTCACCATGCAGCAGCTTGTCGGTGGGCACGATGTCGTGAACATTGGCAGCGGTGGTATCAATGCTATGAATCAGACCGAACGTGTCGTCGACACCAATGTGCATTTTCATGCCGAAGTGCCATTCGTTGCCCTTTCTGGTCTGGTGCATCTCCGGATCACGCTTGCCAGTTTGGTTCTTGGTGGAGCTGGGAGCAGAGATGATGGTGGCATCTACGATGCTTCCTTCACGCAACATCAAGCCGTTTTTCTCCAGGTGTTTGTTCACCTCTTTAAACAGCGCCTTGCCAAGACCGTGCTGCTCCAGGAAATGCCGGAAGTTGAGAATCGTCGTCTCATCTGGCAAACGGTCCAGCTTCAGACCCGCGAAGTGCCGCATGGATTCGATCTCGTACAGCGCGTCTTCCATGGCCGGATCGCTCAAGTTATAGAACAACTGCATGCAGTGAACCCGCAGCATGGCAGGCAGCGGATAAGGGGGCCGTCCGTTCCGGCCCTTCGGGTAATAACGGGCTACCTTCTTCTCCAACTGCTTCCACGGAATCAGCTTGTCCATCCGTTCCAGAAAGATCTCGCGACGGGTCTTGCGCTTCTTGGTCTGGTATTCGGCTTCGGAGAAGGTGATCTGATCCATGCTGGCAACGATCCTATGCGATTGACGATGGCCGTATTATCGCTGATTTTGGAGACTTATTCAGAGCCTCC
>NZ_JBRJHG010000063.1:0-1135 GCF_053628895.1 Marinobacter sp. MBR-105
TACTAATGGGTACGAAAGTAAGCGAACATTATTTATAATATAGCGGTCGTTCGCCAAGCTTATCGGATATCTACACACATGCGCCACGATGACGGTCGTAAACTTGATCACAAAACATTAGAAGCCATTCGCGTTCGCGCCGTTCAACGAGTCATGGATGGCGAAAGCCCGGAAGTCGTCATCAAAGCGCTTGGCATGAGCCGCGCACGAATTTACGAATGGCTGGCCGCCTACCGCGAGGGTGGCTTTGACGCACTCAAGGCCAAGCAAATTTCTGGTCGCCCCAAAAAACTGAGCGGGGCTCAGATCCGGGAGCTGTATACCTGGATAACGACCTTTACACCGGACCAGCTGAAGTTTGACTTTGCCCTGTGGACCCGGGGTCGTGTGCGTGAGCTCATTCGGCAAAAGTTCAACGTCCGGTTAAGCGATGTCTCGGTGGGTCGTCTGCTTCGAAACCTGGGGCTGACGCCCCAGAAACCACTGCATCGGGCTTACCAGCAAAAACCAGAGGCCGTGAAGCAATGGAAAGAAGAGACCTACCCGGAAATCCGCAAGGAAGCCAAAAAAGTCGGTGCTACCATCTACTTCGGTGATGAAGCCAGTATCCGGTCTGATTATCACAGTGGCACGACCTGGGCGCCCAAGGGTGAAACTCCGATCATCCGCAATACCGGCAGTCGCTTCAGCATCAATCTGATCTCGGCCATCTCACCTCGTGGTGAGCTTCGCTTCAAAACGATTCAGGGCACCATGAACACCGATGCGTTTCTCGGTTTCCTCAAGGCTCTGGTGCAAGACGCTGACAAGCCGGTTTTCCTGATACTCGATAACCATCCGGTGCACCATGCTCGTCGCGTTCGCGAGTATGTCGAGAGTCTTGACGGCAAACTCAAGCTGTTCTTCCTGCCGCCGTACTCGCCGGAGCTGAATCCTGATGAGTCTGTTTGGGGCTACATCAAATACCACCACGTCGGTAAAAAGATCATCAACAGTAAGGAGCAACTTCGGAGCATTGTTTACCGGCAGCTTCGGCGCTTGCAGAAATTGCCAAAGCTATTGAAGTCGTTTTTTGGTCATCCGGACCTGGCTTATATCTCCGGATGATGTTCGCTTACTTTATTTCGGATTAGTA
>NZ_JBRJHG010000064.1:0-1051 GCF_053628895.1 Marinobacter sp. MBR-105
TTGAGTCAAGTCACTGAATCGCCGTGGTACGTGATCCGTATGCCCGGTGATGTGGGAGGAGGGGCATCGTGAGGTGCCTCCCTATCCCGATTAAAGGCCTTGCTCCGGTGTTCTTTGGTTTGGTGTTTGGCCGCGGTTTGGCAGGTTGCCGGCAGGCAGAAAACAGCCCTCAGTTTGGCAACGGTTTCGGCGGGTAATTTGGAGTTCAGGTCGCGGGGCAATCCGGCGTAATCGTCGGGTAATTTCCGCTCACTCGGTGGCCTGGTTCCTGGCGCAATGGGTCAAGCTGGCACACAGTATCGGGAGTTGGCATTCAGCATTGGGTGCCCAATAAAAACCAAGGGTGAACAGGCCCTTAACAAGTCGCAGCAGTACGCGGCCGATGGCCGCCGGACGCCCTTTCCATGGCTCCTTCGTCGCCATTCCAAGGTCGCCGCTGTGCTCAGCGTTAACTCGAAGAGGTGATATGTCAGAATTTTCGGGCCCAGAAGCAGCTGAGTTACTCTCTGACTATTATGACCTGATTTCTAAAGAGAGTGATCGCGGCGCAGTCATTGTTGCAGCGTCCATATTAGATGAGAGCTTGGGCGAGATTTTGAAGGCATTTTTGCTCAGTCCTTCCACTAGAAAGGATGACCTGCTTGATGGGGCGTATGCTCCACTCGGTTCTTTTTCGGCAAAAATTGAGTTGTGTTTCCGTTTGGGAATTATTCGACAGCCAATTCGACAGCAACTAATGCTGTTCAAATCGATCAGGAACGATGTCGCCCATCGGCTTTCAGTCGCCAGCCTGCAAGACGAAAAGTGTCGCTCAAGACTGGCTGAAATCCTCAAAACTATCCCTGATATGACGAATCAAATCATTCAAACCCTGACTCAAGCAGGTATCGATATGAGTCGTGAAGGGTATGGAGAGAGCTTGCTCGATACTTATGGCTGCAGACGAACGTTTGATCTAAGGAAGGTCTGAATAACTGCTGATATTTGCCCATCTTGGGTTTAAACGGCAAAAAATCGAAGATTCAGACACTATTTTCCCTTTATTTGTGTG